>CAMYOI010000716.1 GCA_947259955.1 uncultured Gammaproteobacteria bacterium | reverse complement strand
GGCGCCTGCGGGACTTCAAGAAGAGGTTCTTGGCTCACCTAGCCGACGTCCTCCATGTGTACCCCGCTGTGCGCCTCGCACAACTCGACAATGGCTTGCTGCTTAAGCCTTCGCCTACGCACCTGCCTCCCAGACTGGGCGAAGGCGTCGGACTTAGAGTTCCAGGCTCTCTTGCCTAAGCACCTCGCCTGCTCACGACCTTGGGGTGGAGGTTTGCGGGAACAACCTCACTAAGGCCCTTTTGCCCTTCATCCGGTGCGGCTCTCGCGCACCTCACAATGGCGTACCCTCGGATGCGGGATCTGAGCCCAAGAATTTGGACACTTTCGATTTGTGACGAACGGGCTCCTCACGAGCATTCGAAGCAGGTAGTAGCCTCTCGGATGCAGGAAGGAGCAAGTGATGACACGCGGAGGTCGAAGATACTCTTCAAAGTTGAAGTTCCAAGTGGTTCTCGAATCGCTACGTAGCGATCTGACTCCTGGTCAGATCGCCAAGCAGAACGGGGTCCATCCGAATTCTGTCGGCTTGTGGAAGAAGACGTTCTTGACTGGGACACGTCCTGGACCGTCGGGGTCTCGTTGGTGGCGCTGACCGACGAGTTTCGGCAGGCCGTCGCATGGCCCACCGAGTGATTCCGTAGGTCACTGGTCCGACGACCAGGGGTCGTAGCTCCCGAAGCTCCACAGCTGGCCCTGAGGATCGCGGAACGAGACGTGGCGCCCGCCGTAGTCCGCGTCGTGCAGCGCCATGACCACCTCTGCACCGGCCTCGACAGCGCGTGTGTGCAGCGCGTCCGGATCGGAGACGACGATGTAGGGGCTGGAGCTGACCGGACGACCACCGTCGGCCGGCTTTTGTAGGGCGTCGAACTCGCCGTCGCCAGCGCTGCCGAGCATGATCATGCCGTCGCCGAGGACCAGCTGCGCGTGAGCGACGGTGCCGCCCTCGCCCTCGTAGACGGCGTGCTTCTCGAAGCCGAAGGCTCGGCAAAGAAACTCGATGGCGGCGGGGGCGTCGTGGTAGCGGAATGTGGGGATGATATGGGCTGGCATGTTTAGCTCCTGCGTTCTCGGTCTCTGTGGGGTTGCGTCGTTTGCGAGCTGGAAGATGTCAGAGGACGCCGGACAATTCTTGTACGAAATTGACATTCTCGCCGAACGGTTCGTCGATAGCTCGCAAACGCGTCGGTGTCAGCCCTGAAAAGCGGCGCACGTCGCGGCTGAGATGGGATTGATCGAAGTAGCCCAGGTCGAGCGCCAACTCGCTCCAACGTGACTGGTCCCCCGAGCGAAGCCGGGTCATCAACCGATCGAACCGGACGATTCGCGCATAGAGCTTGGGTGCTACGCCGATATGCTGCCGAAACAGGCGGATCATGTGTTTGTGACTGTATCCCAGCTCATCGGCCAAGCTCCGAGCAGCGATGGCGCCTCCGCTGGCCTCGATGTGTCGGGCCGCCCAAGCCACGACCTCACCGCCGAGATCGAGCTCGTGCCGCGCCAGCCGTGCCTCGAAAAGGTCTTCGACGAGATCGAAGCGAGCCGCCCAACTGGGCAGCTCGACCAGCCGCTCCGTGAACGACCGATGGGTCCGAGGCAGAAGGTCCCGCACCGAGACGGCTTGGTTCGTCAGCTCGGACAACGGCATGCCGAGCAGCCGCCTCGCCCCGACAGGCGTCAGAATGAGCTGCAGGCCGGCCTGAGAGCTCTGATGCTCCGTCATCGTGAAGCCGTCGGTTAGCCCTGCGACGAAGCCGCCGTCGAAGCGCTCGGAGGTCGCCAACGAGCCGACATCGAAGACGCGAAGTGGGGGGCCGAAGTCGAAGATCACCACCACCAGCGGCGCCGGAAACTCACGCCGCCGCACCGGCCACGAGGCGGCCTCGGCGTATCCCGACATACTCCGGATGAACGGGGCCAATCGGGGTCGCGGCTGCCGGGTCGCCATCTCCCAGCGCACGCCACCCCCCTCACCCTTCGAGAGGATTGTGCGGCTGTCCGCGTCGGTCATGCCGGCATTCTAGCGTTTCGATTGGGTAACAGGCCCACGCCGTGCCGATCGACCTACGGGCCCTCAAGGCACTCAAGGGCTCACCACTCGCCCTCGACATCTACTCATGGCTCACCTAGCGGATGAGCTACCTTCGGAAGCCGTGCCTCATCCCTTGGGAGGCGCTGCAGACACAGTTCGGCGCCGACTACGGCCGGCTCAGAGACTTCAAAAGGAAGTTCCTGGCCCACCTTGCAGACGT
>CAMYOI010000715.1 GCA_947259955.1 uncultured Gammaproteobacteria bacterium | reverse complement strand
GGCATGCGCTTGCCGGGGAAAAAATACCCTATCGTGCTGGGTGTGGCTGCGCTTGGAATTCTCGCCGTCATTGTGAAATTCCACCCAATCCGACTACAGCACGAGAATGTTTCTGGTTTCGATTACTTGATGGGAGGAATTTCACTGGTTCTCGTCATCAGTTCCATTGTCGCCATTGCTGCGTCACTGACGCGCATTACCAAGGCAAAGATGATCAAACCTGTTATGACATCAACAATGACTATCACGGCAATGATATTTGCAACAATACTCATGGCAAGTGTCTTTTCGTTGATCTTCAGGGGATTGGGGGGCGATGAACATGTGGAGCAGTTCTTATCCACGATGCCTGGCGGAGCGACAGGCGCATTCCTGTTTACCATGGCATTTATTTTCGTTCTCGGGTTTTTTCTAGACTTTGTGGAAATTTCGGTGATTGTCCTGCCTATCGTGGCGCCGATACTCATGCTCATGGGATTCGATCCAATTTGGCTTTCGATTCTAATCGCGATCAATCTCCAGACAAGCTTCCTAACGCCTCCATTTGGATTCTCGTTGTTTTATTTACGCGCTGCCGCGCCGAAAGAGATTACCACTGGGCAGATATATGCAGGTGCGGTTCCGTTTATCTGCCTCGGGATAGTCGCAATGGCTTTGATATGGTATTTCCAACCGTTGGCAACGTGGCTGCCATCAATCCTCTATAAATAGAAGGAAAGCGACTTTAGGTTTAAACATACTTGTAATTGAAGCCCCGCCACTGTGCGGGGTTTTTATATCTGCTGAGCGTCTGCAAATGGCCGGGTACGGTCTATGGGCGGCGCGGCGGTATAAAATCTAAATTTGAGTGTTTTGTACAATCAATCGAATACGTGCTTCATACTCGCAGCGGTCATTCGTTCAATAACGATTTATCTCGATGGAAACCTGAAATAACGCGACAAGCTATGAAGCGCGAAACCTCGAAATCCAATCACATCCTTCGAAACTCGCTGGAACTCCCGTGTGGGGCGATTCTAAAAAATCGAATTGCAAAGTCACCAATGTCAGATTCGCTTGCAAATGGTGAGGGTAATCCTACAGACGCGCAGATTAGACTCTACGAGAGATGGGCGGAAGGTGGAGTCGGACTGTCTATCATCGGTGAAGTGCAGGGAGATCCTCGCTTTCCCGAGAAACCGGGAAATCTTGTGCTCAACTCACAAACAAACCAGCAGGCCATACAATCATTAGCCAGCCGAGCCGTGATTGAAGGCGCTCATCTATGGCCGCAGCTTGGTCATGCCGGTGCTTTGTCACATCTTCCCATCAGTCAACCTAAGGGACCGTCTGCCGTTGATGTTGAAGGTCTTCAATGTGCGGGGATGTCGATTGATGAGATTCGGGAATTGCCCCCCATGTATGCAAGAACCGCATTATACGCAAAGACCACGGGCTTCAGCGGTGTTTATATTCACGCAGGGCATGGGTTTTTACTCAGCCAATTTCTATCTCCTTTGTTTAACCGCCGGAGCGATGGCTACGGCGGTTCGATAGGAGCACGATGCCGCATAGTGCTCGAAGTGTTAAGCGAAGTGCGGCGCGCTGTTGGCCCGTCGTTTCCCGTCGGTATCAGGATTAACTCAACGGACCAGCTGGAAGGTGGATTGACAGAGGACGATGCGCTAGAAGTGGTGCGCCTTCTCGATCAAACCTCTATCGATCTGATTGATATTAGTGGAGGGACCTACTTTCCCGGTGCGAAGTCGAGCTCCGACGGTTCAGGTAAAGGACCGTACTTTCTTGACTTCACCCGACGCGCAAAAGGCGTAACCAAGGTACCTCTGATGGCGACAGGTGGATTTAAAAAACGGGAGCAGGCAGTGGATGCCGTGGCTAGTGGCGCTGTCGATGTAGTGGGTCTAGCACGTGCCATGGTTCTCGATCCTCGACTTGCGGAGGTATGGTTGACCAAGGAAGGAGGAGATCCAGATTTCCCCAGATTCCAATCTGCTCCACCTGGCGGGATTACCGCCTGGTACACCATGAGGCTAACAGCGTTGGGTGAAGATCGGGAGAATGCGTTCACACTGGGCCTTCCATCTGCCATCCGTATTTATGAGGAACGTGATGCGCTACGTTGCATAAAATGGCGAGAAAAGTTTTCTCATCCATTGAGTGAACTCAAGAGTCCTGAGTTTGCATCATGCTGCAATGCGGAACACCTCCATCCTATCGGGGTCTTGTCGATCGACGATGAATTTCGCCAGGTTATT
>CAMYOI010000714.1 GCA_947259955.1 uncultured Gammaproteobacteria bacterium | reverse complement strand
CCAGGTCAGTACCCGATACCGGGGACAATAGAATAATGCCGAATGCTGCAATCGCGACCCAAACAAAATGGCTGGCTCGTCGAGAAGTCAGTGCCGCTATACCAAGAGGGCCTATGAACTCAAGCGCAACCGCAACTTGCCCTAAACCGACATTCCAGCGCGAACTTTTTCATATCTGATTTCCGGAGCTACGCCCAATACCGGGCAATCGATATTAGTAAAGCTGATGTTCGTTATAGTCGAATAAATTCAGCGAGCCGTTGATAACTTACCCTCTACTGACCGCCGAAATCAGGTACCGGACATATTTAAACTATTTTTCAAAAAGTTTTTCATGAACCCAGCCATTGTTTGTCAGTATCAACACGTCGAGTGCTTTTTTAGAGGTTATTTTTGATTCGAAGTCTGTATTGAGGTCCTTGATTGCGGCTAAGACTTCTGGTGCTTCAGCCCATGCGGGAAAGTTACTGACCTCATAAGTGTAGTTAACACGAGAAATTCGATGTCCAAACATGTCAGAGGGCACGGAGAATTGAGTGATTTCCTTAACGGTGGCATTGCCAGCGCAGAAGCCGCCGACACTTTTTCCACGAATCGTTTTTGCTACTTTCGCTTTGTAATATTTTTTTCCTTCTTCTGTAAGATCGAACATAGGCGCATTAACAAACTTTTTTGGTCTGCTAAAGACAGAACGTTCTTCGACTTGTACTTCGGTTTCAGTCAATAAACCTGTTTTTGCTAGAGCCCGAAGTTTGCCCGCCAACCCGGAGTAATCTCTATCGATAGTCCGCGGAAAATTCGCGTAGACGTAACATTTCGGATAATTCGTATCAAGGTACGCTTGAATTGCACTCTTGAAGTTTCTTTTGTTTGCGTCCGTCGGATCAGAGCACGCTGATATCCCGACTATCACGCATATCGCAACGGCGGATCTGAATAGCATTAAGCTCACCTTCTTAAATGGATAGACAGCGATTTAATTGAAAGCTGTAGGCGCCATTGTCGGCATACGTGTATATCGGCGGACTTCCTGTCCGCTTGCATGACTTGAATAATTGTTTCGTTGGAGGGATGGACAACCTCCTCGACAAGATGCGTTTATATTACATAACAAGCTAGAGCATGTATCAACAAGATCATGCTGTTCGGGCCATACCGTGTTTTGCTTTTTCACGGTCTCCGCGACGACTGCCTGTCCCGAATAATACGCTCGTAACACATTCATGCAATGGCCTTTTGAAGTGTAACTAGTTCTCCCTACTACGAAGTCATCGGCAATTATCATCTAGTGCTAATGCCGCATTAAGCTTCCGGGCAATTACCCCAAGAATTTAATATGTCTGAGTATATAAGAGCCCGTTGTGCCACTTGCGCCGGGTGGCCGCAGTTGGCCGTGTCCTGACTCACGGAGTGAAGCGAAATCTACCCGCCCTAGGTACATTTGCTCTGGCCGCTATAGCGGAGACACCGGTCATTCGAGAACAAGCGATATCAGCATTTTCCTAAATACTGGAAACGACCCAAAAACGGTCTATTTTTAAAGGCCGTAATAACGTCAGCTATAAACTTCAACACTGACATCTCAATGTCGGCAAGCATCGGACGCATCGCCACATTGTGGGAAGCGAAGAAAATACCGCTCACCTAGAAACAGGCCCGTCACACAAGCACGTGGTGGCACACTTTTTAGTGTGCCACCATTTTAATAATCAAAATTTCAATAATATGTTGCTCGTAATAATGTGGGCCTTCTTTGCTGTTCACTCAATTTCTTCGGGCCCGCCGGCCTCATCGATGGTTAATAACATCTCCATCCTGGCCCATTACGAGGCCGTTTTGAAGTGGGATGGGTCCATACCATTAGCAGTGGTACCCCTTTTACGGTTTGCGTGAGCCCCGTTTCACGACGCCGTCGAAAATTTTGCCCGGGTAAGCGGGCAAGTTCGCTATTTTGTCGAAGTCGGGGATCGTCTGCATATGCGCGAGCATGCGGTTTCGCATCTCTTTGTCCGGCAAAAGGCCCTTGAGCGCGCCGATGTTGTCCGTTTGATGTTTCGGGTTGGTGGTCGCGGGAATCGCGCAGGTCACCGCCGGATGCGAGATGATCCACTTGAGAAAAAACTGCCCCCAGGACTCGCAACCGATTTCGCCGGCGAAGTCGGGCAGCGGTCGCCCCTTCACGATCTGGAACAGCCGCGCCCGCACTTGCGCAAAATCGAGCGTTCCTTTTTCTATCAACGGCGCCATCAAGTGATAGTACGATGGCTGGTGATGCGATGCGCCGATATAACGGATTTTGCCGTCCTGCTTCCAATCCTGCATCGCGCGGATGACCGTGCGCGCGTTGACCAGGCTGTGGACCTGCATGAGATCGATCTGGTCGCGCCACAGCCGTTCCATGGAACGCTGCAATTGGCGCTGTGCATGGCTGTCGTCGCCGAGCCATTCGCCGGTGACCCAGATCTTGTCAGCGATGAACAGATCCTTGTTGATGCCGAGAGCCGTGGCGAAATCACCGATGCTCACTTCGGCCATGCCATAGAGCGGCGATGTGTCGATGATCCGTCCGCCGCCATCGAAGAAGATTTTCATCACTTCGCCTAGATGTTCGCGCGGTTTGCCGGGCTTGATATCGAACGTCATGTGCGTGCCAAGACCGATGGCCGGTACTTTTTCGCCGGTGCGCGGGATCGGTTTCATTATGAGGTCCGCGGGGATGGCCAGTGCTGGCGCGGTACGCAACAAACCCGGAACGACCATCGCGGCGGAACCTAAGCCAACAACCTTGAGGGCGTTACGGCGAGACGTGTCGACAGTTGCTTCATCACGATTAATATCTTTCATGTTGTGCTCCTGAGCAGTTGTGGGTCCCGAAAATAGGAGTCTGTTGATTCTATTGCATATTCCTGGATGATGGTTGATCCTTGAATGCATAGTACGGCTGATCCAGTTCATGCTGACTTTGGTGACTACATCTGTCCGATCGCGGCTGTCTTTGCAG
>CAMYOI010000713.1 GCA_947259955.1 uncultured Gammaproteobacteria bacterium | reverse complement strand
GGAAGCCTGGATGCATTGAAATGGAATTTAGGCTATTTTTGCCATACCCCTTCTCACCCTCATAACTTTTCAGCTTCCTAACTTCTAAACTTCTATCTTCACCCTACGGTTGTTGCTCACCGCTCTTGCTCTTTGCCTTCTTTTCCTCGCTGCTCATTTTCTGTTGTTGGCCTTCCGCTGTCTCATCCGATCTTTTGCCGGCCTCGCTGCCGGTCTCCGGCTCGTCTGCCTTTCTATAGATCACGAACTCGCCTTCTGATCCAGTGAAGAGGCCCTTCTCCATCCCCTCCTCCCGGTTGTTACGCGGTTCGTATGGTTTGATGCCGGCACACCCGGTCACCAGCAATGCCACCAGCAAGGGGCCGATCCACAGCGCTTTTTGTCCGAGTTTTCTAAATAAGAACTTCACCCTTGCCCCGATTAATACCATGCTGATGTCATGGACGGATTGCATTTTAATCCTTTGCCCTATCAAATTCCAAAATACCATCAGAAAATCCCAACTCTTTAGCTGTCCGGTGACTGATAAAAACCTGCTTCATTGAAAGCCCGTTTAACTCTAGCTCTGCGGTTTGAAATTAGGACGCCAGGGTTTTTCAATCCTCCATTGCGCGAATCGTGCTTTTATCTCTAGCGCTTTCTTATTGGTGATCCACCATTTATAATCGATTCGGAGAATATTACCGGCATTCTTGTTTGTAGTCGGAAGGTATTTTCGGACCCTTTCGTCGATGAAAGCCACGGCAGACTTACGAACAGGTGCATACGAGATTTGATTTGCGTGAAGAGCCATGCGCTTCGGATCGCTTGCAAATACAATAAAATCGAGTGCCTCTTTAAGGTTGACCGTTCCTTTGGGCATCACCCAGACCACCATGTCCCAAACCCGGCTATCCCAGACAATCGCAAGGCTTTCATTACGATTTTTGATCGCATCTAAGATTCCGCCGCTATAGCCCGAGGTCATCACGACCTTCTTGTTACGAAGAAGCGCTAAAGGTTGGAGGGGATCGTCCTCCAACCACACAATATTCTTTTTGATTCGATCGAGTATCTTGAAAGCGCGATTCACGCCGGCATCGGTCGACAAAACCTGATAGACTTGATCAAAAGGGACCCCATCCGCCATTAAGGCCCATTCCAGATTGACCACAGGAGATTTGCGCAGGCCACGCGCACCGGGGAATCTCTGGAGATCGAAGAAGTCCGCAAGCGCAGAAGGCTTCTCTGCAGCCATTTGATCAGGATTGTAGGCGATCACCGTCGCATAAATAATTTCACCGACGACACAATCTTGAAGGGCTTCCGGATAGAAATCATCGACCGCTGACTTTCCAAGGACAGAGTGATCTATTTTTTCTAACAATCCTTCTCTACAGGCCCGAATCGCATCAGCAATCTCAATTTCTACCACGTCCCATTTGACATTGAGCGAACGGACCTGCGCACGAATCTGTGCCAACCCCCCATTATATTCCTCGACATTCACCCAACGGTTTTTCATTTCCCGGTAGGGGATAACAAAAGCCAGCATCTGACTTTTCGTATAAGCCCCAGCCCCCCTGCTAACCACCGTCAAGGGGGGTTTACCTGCAATTGGCTCGGCCTGCAGCGGCCCCGTGAAGACAAAAAAGGTGACAATAGCGAACAACCCAATCCGTTGAAGCCTGGATTTTTTCAGAATAGGTATACGTTCCATTTCAATCCTCGCTATGTGAAAGTAGTGACATATTATTATGAGTTTTCTAAATATTCCCATCAGAACTTCACTCTTGCCCCGATCGATACCACGCTGATGTCATGGACTTCGGGTTCAACATCCCGATCGAGCGAGTAAAGGCGATAGAGCAAGTAAATGTCCGTGCCGTACTCCTCGAAAAACTGGACCGCCGCCGCACCGACCGAATAGCCGTCGTCATTTTCCGTGGGTTGATTCCGTGTTCGAGTGTAATCGACGCCAAAAGCCGTCTCGCCGAAGGAAAAGAATCTCGTCAGCCACCCAAGCTTGCCGTAAAGGTTTCCGGCATCACTCTGGTTGTCACGCTCCTGCAAACCGGTGGAAAGGGTGAGATTCAACCCGGTGTCCTCATGCAATAGTGAAAAGGAGCCGTCGTATTGCAAGCCGGTGTCGTCCCTGTTGGGATCAGCTAAACCCAGGGCACCGATGGCCTTGAAGCCATAGCCCTGTCCCCCCCACCACAAAGCCGCATCATAGCGCTGATCGCTGACAGCCGCGGCGGAGAGGTGGAAACCATG
>CAMYOI010000712.1 GCA_947259955.1 uncultured Gammaproteobacteria bacterium | reverse complement strand
ATCGAGACACTCCCGTCTCATCGATCCGATCACGCGTTCACAGATCGAATTCACCTGTGGACTGCGATATGACGTTTCGATCACATCGATCCCTAGACGACTGATGGATCTGTCGAGTTCCCTTGAGAAGATGTTGTCGCGGTCATGGATTAGAAAACGATATGGATGTTCACAGGGAATCGCCTCACGGAGTTGCTGTAACGTCCACTCCGCGGTCGGAAATTCGGTGACGTTGCAGTGCAACAGGCGGCGCGAACCATGTTCGATAACCACCAACACGTAGAAAAGTCGGAATGTTGCCGTAACCGCGATGCAGAAGTCAAATGCCACGATCGCGTAAGCATGGTTGCGAACGAACAAATACCAACGCTGATCGCCACGAGGGCCGCGCCCGGGGCGTTTCGGCATGTATTTTCGAACGGTCCGTGGGGATACACGGATTCCAAGTTTGAGCAATAGCTCGTTCGCTATTCGTTCCTCACCCCAACTCACATTGGCCAGCGCCATCTCGCGGATGAGCTGTCTGAGTTCGATCGGTATCCGGGGCCGGCCAGGTCGGGATTTCCATCGCCAGAATAGGCGAAAACCTTGCCGGTGCCAATGCACCAGCGTGGCAGGTTGAACAATCACGAGTGCCGGCCGCCAGTTGAAGCGCTTTGGCAGAAATACCAAAGCAATCCGAGTTGCCGCGTCAATTTGCCGTGGCTTGACTTGGCGTTCTTGATATAGGGCGAGTTGCTTTCGCAGGAACAGAATTTCGGCAGCAAGTACCTTATCTGAGCGAAAACCCATATAAACGTACCGGAGGAGATCTCGTAACAACACAAAGATTGTTACCAAAGCCAGTATTACGGATTTCGCGGCGTACCGTATCTCGATCCTCATATTGGAGATTATCCATGAAGATCTAGAGTTGATGAAGCCGTCTAACATTGGCAGATGAGGTTTTTGCGGAGGACAGGGCGGTGGGAGCAGAACGTAGGGATTTTGTCGGGTTGGTTAGAGAGGTCGTGGCCGGCGTGCACGATACCTTAAGCTACGCCGTCGTTCCTCGATGCGGTGCGACGAAGTATTTCTGTCTCAAGCTCAGTTGCGATGCGTTGGTCGATTTCGCTCGGATGCGTCCTGACCACTTTGATTCGCGCCTCCAGCTCTTTCGTATTCACACGTTTAGAACGTCGCCGCCATAACCAATACAGGCCTGCCGCTACAACGACAATAATGCTCAGCAGAGTTAAGAGGTTTTTGCTCTGCGCTTCCTGTCGTGCCTTCTCTTCCGCTTCTCGCCGTGCCCTAAATACTGTATCTATCCCTCGCGCCTTTAGCTGCCGTTCCGCCTCATGCCATGCCCGTTCCTCCTCCAGCCGTACCATTTCCGCCTCCAGCCGTGCCCTTTCCTCCTCATACCGCCGTTGTGCCTCTAGCCGTTCGACTTCCGGATCTATCTGTTCCCTTTCCTCCTCATACCGTCGTTGTGCCTCTAGCCGTTCCACTTCCGCTTCTATCCGTGCCTTTTCCGCCTCCAGCCGTGCCATTTCCTCCTCATGCCGCTGCAGTTGCGCTTCCGCCTGTGGCCGTAGCCTTTGCTCCGTCTCTATCTGTGTACTTGTCTCGGTTAGTACCGGCGTTTGCTGTGTCATATAGAAGGTCACAGTTGCTGCCAGAAGAACTGATGTGAGTCCACCGACGAACCACCAACGAACGGATTTCCGTGGTGATGCCCCTGCCCTATCTTCGACTTTCTTTCCGATCGTGCTGTGGTTTTCTCCGACCGTCTTTCGAAAGTCGATCCACTGATACTCACCTAACTTTGGATGCAGAGGGGTAGCATCCAAAAGAAGAGGCAAGAGATCCTTTTTTTGTTCGATAGCCGCTTTCCATTCCTTCGATACTTCGTCCGAGCGGCTCGAGTGGTTACACCAGAACACGACAACCAAATGGGATTTATCGATGGCGTTGGAGATTTCTTCTCTCCACTTCTTGCCCGGCCGAATAGTGTCGAGGTCTTGAAAGACGAACGATTTATTGGCGCGGAGGAGTTGCACTACCGGAGCAACCAACGATGCATCAGCATGACTGTAGGATACAAAGACGTTCGTGCTCTGGTTATTCTTCATCACCGGCTCTCATACAATCGGAAATAGATTAGCACTATTGAGGGTTTTGACAAATTAACTTCCCTGGGCCTGATATATCCAGTAGCAGGAATCAAGCAACCACCCTGCTCCACTCTGCAAACGCACCCATCCTGAGATTAC
>CAMYOI010000711.1 GCA_947259955.1 uncultured Gammaproteobacteria bacterium | reverse complement strand
TAATTGTGTCGTTGCGTGCCGAAGCTGCGAGCGAAGCGCGGCAGGACGCGGCGTCAGAAGTTCTTGTAGAACAGTAGTGCTGGATTGCTTCACTTCGTTCGCAATGACGAAATACTGACGCAATGACGAAATACTGAATTGATATGAATTCTGTTAAAAAGCAATCATAACCGCCTGGTGAGAAGTGCGGACAAGACACCAGGTTCGCCCCGCATGGAAATTTTCTCCACCTAAAACTTGTACAGCTCCGCGGGGTTGTCGGCCAGGATGCGTTTTCGCGTCGCATCATCATCAACCCAGTCGAGCAGCAGGTCAAGCAGGTCGGCATCGTCGTGTCGAATTTGCTGATTCGGGTGCGGCCAGTTGCTGGCCCACAGCATACGTTCCGGAGCCGCTTTTACGAGCGCCCGCGCCTCGATTGCCACATCGGTGAATTTCGGAGGGCCGTCGATAGACGATTCGTAAGGTGCTGACAATTTGACCCAGCAGCGTCCACCGTCAATCAGACGGAGCAGGCTTCGAAAGGCGGCGTGTTCGACAGGTACCGGGCCCATGAAACGGCCTACGTGGTCGATTACCAGCGGACAGGCAAGGTTACTCAGCACGAACTCTCTTTCCTGCAGGTCGCGGCCGTTCATCTGCAATTGGACATGCCACCCGTAGACGTCTACGCGGGCCGCCATCTCCTCCATGATGTCCCAGGGGAGTACACCGCCCGGCAACATGTGGAAGCGGATTCCACAAACCCCGCGTCCGGTCAGGCTTTGCAGTTCGGCTTCGCTGGTTTCCCCGTTGGCGACCATCACGCCTCTTGCCTGGTTACCGAATGCCGTCATCGCCTGCAGTTGACAGGAATTGTCGAGACCATAGGTGGTCGGCTGAACGACGACTACCCGTTCGAGACCCAGACGTTTTTGTACCCGGCGATAGTCATCGACCAGTGCGTCGAGTGGTGTGAAGTGAGCGGTGGGCGCCGTGGGATAGCGGGCATCGTAGAAGTGCATGTGGGTGTCACAGGCGCCGGCAGGCGCCTTCAGGCGCGGAGTCGACCCGGACGGAATATCTTCGCTCATGAATTCGATCCTAAGCGCTTGTCGATTATCGGAATAGAGCCGGTAATGGTTGCTGACTAACGAGTTTCGAACATACTCCCGTCCAGTGTCAGATTGGTGCGTCACTGGTATAATAGCGGGGAAGCGGCCATATACGCGTTGGATTTCGCTCATGACGCCCCGGATCCGGCGATGTGTGAATGGTACGTACGTCGCGCCGTAGCGGCCCCGCAGGGGCGATTCGAAGGTGTTTTCCTTGTAAATTGACCGAACTACCTATTGACAAAAATAGCGGTATTTTGCCAATTTAACGGCGCGACTCCGACAGCTTACCCTAAGAAACCCGGGATTTTTCAAATTGATGAGCGGCCTTCTCAACCCGTCAAAAGAACATGATTCGTGTGGTATTGGCTTCGTTGTCGATATCAAGAATCGTAAGTCACACGACATCATCCACCAGGGGCTGGATATTCTGGTCAATCTGGCCCACCGGGGAGCCGTTGGAGCCGATCCCTTGGCTGGCGATGGGGCTGGGATTCTGTTGCAAATACCCGATCAGCTGCTGCGGGAGGAGTGCGCGAACCTCGGATTCGAACTACCGCCCGCCGGTAAGTATGCGGTAGGGATGGTCTTCATGCCGAGAGACGAGGCATCTCACACGGCCTGTCAGGGCGCCCTGGAGGACTACGCGGTCGCCGAAGGCCAGAGGCTGCTTGGATGGCGCGATGTGCCGGTGGACAGCTCATGCCTGGGACACAGCGTCAAACCGGACGAGCCCGTGATTCGACAGATATTTATCGGTCGGGCGGAGTCTTGTCCCGATATTGATGCCTTCGAGCGCAAGCTCTACGTCATTCGCAAGCGGACGCACCGCACCATCCGCGCCATGGACATCGAGGGTCACGACAGTTTCTACATTGCCTCGCTGTCCGCCCGAACCGTGTTGTACAAGGGGATGGTGCTGGGAAACAATCTGTCTCGATACTATCTGGACCTGGGCGACACCAGGATGGTTTCCGCTCTTGCGCTGGTGCACCAGCGATTCTCGACTAACACGTTTCCGTCATGGCAGCTTGCCCAGCCATTCAGATACATCTGCCACAACGGCGAGATCAATACGCTGCAGGGGAACATCAACTGGATGCGGGCGCGCCGGGCGAGCATGAAATCGGATCTGCTGGGCACGGATCTGGCCAAGCTGTGGCCGCTGCTGGGTGA
>CAMYOI010000710.1 GCA_947259955.1 uncultured Gammaproteobacteria bacterium | reverse complement strand
GATATTTCCTCCGGGTAGCTTAGGGTTCGTGTAATGTTACAAATCGACAGCTAAGAATGCTTGCCAGCTAGACAGTAACCTAGACACGCGTTCGTATCAAAATGCTCTCAGCCTCCGTAGACTGGTGTATGAGCGTTACAAATAGCTGCATTATCCTTGATATTGTCGAAGTCCGATTCGATTAGAACAAATTTCAGAGCTGTTCAATGTGAGAAAGGCCACACAATGCAAATCACGCGTTCCGACATGCCTCGGTAACGGGGTACACTAGCTCGCATTTCTCGCCAGGATCCCGAGCGATGGCGCAGGACCGGTGCCGATGAACGCCGGGCTGATGCTCAGCAGCGAGCCGAAAGCCAACCCCAACCCCGGGGAGCCATTCAACGGGCTCACTTCCCGTTATTTTTCTCTGGCTTCGCCAAGCGACTTGAATTGATACCCGAGTCTCTCGAGTTTTCCGATTACAGAAGAGTCGTCATCGGTTTGATTTACACTGAAAGTGATTGGACATATTGACCTGTATCAACAGGGAACCGCCCGATCTCGCGTATGGTGTTTTCGTGAGACTGCAACCAATAAACCGGGAGATTGCATTGACAAGATTGATACCACTTCGGCTGCTCGGCATTGCGTTTGTGAGTCTTCTTGCCACGGCCTGCGCCACCGGCAAGATCAACGATGTGGCATGCCCTGATAGCACTGCATTTCGCCGACCCATCACTCTTGGGCAAATCGGCGGCGACTTAACTGCTGCAACAACGCGAGAGACCGTGGCGGGAAGCTACGAAGACACAATCATACGGACGCTTATGGCTGAACCGCCCAGGCGTGAGGTCGTGCCAACCGAGGGCGCCGGCCACCAGATCGCCGTGCTTTCCGGCGGGGGGCAATACGGCGCCTACGGGGCTGGATTTTTGAATGCCTGGCGGCAGAAAGCTGGCAAGGATATCGAGTTCACGATCGTTACTGGAGTCAGCACCGGCGCGCTGCAATCGACGCTCGTCTTTCTTGGGGAGGATATCGACAACGCTGATCTAGTTGACGCCTATTCAATAGAGAAGGAGACAGATGTCGCAACGGAACGCGCGTCTATCTTTGGCATTCCACTCACGAACTCATTCTATTCGCTCGATCCTGGCAGGGCTCGAATCGAGGAGTATATTACGGTAGAACGGATCCAGCGGGTGGCCGACGCCTCGAGCCAGAATCGAAAGCTCCTGGTGGGTATTGTCGATGCGCGCGAAGGTATTTTTTATGCTTTTGATCTGACGGCGCTGGCGGCTAGCGATATGGATGAGCAGATTAAACGTCAATGCTATGTTGAGGCGCTTATGGCGAGTTCCGCGGTTCCCGTCATTTTCCCTCCGATTTATCTCGACGGGTACCAATATTTCGACGGCGGCGTGAGGGCCTCTGTATTCTTTGATTCAACGGTGGCTGCGCTGAGACAAGCCGCCGAAAGCGCGATCACGGGCGACATCTATCTTGTCTTCAACGGCTACCTAGAAATCCAACCGAAGCCGGACCTTGAAAACAGTCTGCTGGCGACAGCGTTGCGAACAAAGGACATCGCCTTTGACCAGATCGATCGGTATTCCGTCGAATCCGTTCTTCGGCTCAGTGATCGATACGATGTCAGGTGGACGCGAATTCGCTATCCCCTTTGCCTGAAAGCAAAACAAAGCGCGCCCGACGAAGACGTCTTTAATGCCCCCTTGATGGCTTGCTTGATTGAAGAGGGGGGTAAGATCGGCGGCGGCCCAAACCCATGGTTGATGCCGTAAGGCAGGCGTTAGCGCGTGAGTGATCAGAGCTCATCGACGAACTGGCTAACGGTTCCCTTTCAGCAGCGGAATGGCTCCTTTTACGGATCTTTTCAAAAACTCCCTGTGCTTACTGTTTTCTCGCCAGATGTATACAATGCAATCTGCTGCTTCGTGCCAAACTTGAGTTTAAATTCAGTGGCCCCTACCCGTTCACCGTCGATAAATGAACAAGGGTAAGCTTCCATGCGACGTCCCCTGCTTGTTTACAAGCACGGTGCAATTGTTATTCCAGATGAAACCTATTGGCCGGGGAAGTGGAACGCCGCGGTTCCGGACTCGATCAACCGGTTTAGTTCGTGGCCTATTCACACGCAAGATAGCGGTTCCCCATGCTAACCACCCTCACTGATCTTGGCCGGCTTTAGAAAAAATGTACTCGAATCGATCGAGAACGCTGTCGATAGATAGTTCAGGATTTAGTTTGTTGTCAGGCAGGAAGGGTTCGGAGAGCACCCTCTTGTACGCCGTTTCATCTTGATCGAGTTCCCGGACCCGCTCTGCAACGGCTTCGAAACTCGGGTAGTCATGGCAGTTGATGAAAGAACCAGGATTGAAATCCCGCGACACCAGTGGGTTCCCCCAGTAAATACCTACGCTGTTCGCGGCCATGGCACTCAGTAGTTTTTCTGTCGTATATCCTGGGTAACTCGAGTTTTCAAACACGATCGAGAACTTGTAAGGTTTCATAAACCTGACTTTCGACCCGAACCAGTTTCCTTCTCTCGGGGGCCCCGCCTTGTTGTTGAAAACCCGGCCCGGCGAATCAACGCGCTTGAAGCGGGAAAGTAGTCGATAGAAAGACTCTCGCTCCGGGCAACCAGCGTGACTGACTATGAAATTGCAGAACCTGCTTTTTTCGGAAAAGACAAGATCAGGGTCCCGGGGTTCCAGAAGTTCATCCATCAACCCATAGAATAAGTGATAGTTTGGCAGTCGGAAATTGCGCTCATCGTCAGAATAGTCGAAAGAGAACGCATAGTCGCATTCATCAAAGTTTGGGCGCACGTTTTCTCCGGTAAAAAAGATCCGCGTACAGTCATAATCCCGGAATTTCTGACCATATACGGAGTAAATGAGAAATCCCGATCCGTAGACAATCTGAGTTCATATCTTCTGGACAGCATAAGAATTAAAGGATTTGCGCTGATGTCTTTCGGCGTATCCGGGTGCCAAAAGTCTTTGACGTTTAATCTGATCTGTTTTTGGGCTGTCATCATAAGCGTGTTGGTCGGTTGCCGACGAGGTCGCCAGGACGACAACTGTTATACGCTCTTTGGTAACAGTACCTCAAATACCGCTGACATTTATCGATGCATCTTAATGGAAGCTCGCGCCGTTAACTGGCCATGACCGTCAACCAGTCTCGAAACTTGGCAATGCGAGGCTCGCTGGCTTCGTTTGCTCGGAAGTGTACGTAGTAACCCAGGATCGCTGGAACCACTCCTGCCATGGGAGGTAGTCGTAGGCGTGCAACAACTTGAAGCGAAGCAGGTCCTCTGGGCGTCCCACATGCGTCCGAGTCGAGGCGCGAACCAACGCACGGCAAATGCCTGGGTTGTGTTCACGTGCAAGGGAGCTTCGAGCTGTCTCCTCATACACAGTGGACGCTCCCCACCGTAGTATAAAATTCAAATTCGACCATTTTGTGCAATCATTCGAACGCGTACAATATACTCGAAGCGGGCATTTAGATGACTCTTTATAGTTCTCGTTTTATACTCGATTTAGATTCTCGCTTTTAAGCATTGGAAATCACCAATCATTAGATAAAATAGCATGCATCAGCCGTTATCAGATGTAATCAATCTAGAACAATGCCCCCTAAGAAGCAGCGATTTTCGTAGAGAGTGTAAAAACACTGTGGACGAAAACGGGGTGCTGGTCATGCGCAACTTTCTGACACCGTCGGCCATCGCCTCCATTCAACGCGAGGGAGAAGAAAACCAGCATCTTGCGTATTACACGGTGAGTAAGCACAATATTTACCTCAAACCGTCTGACCCGCAGTACCCGGCAAACCATACCCGCAACCGGGGAGTTTCTTCATCAAAGGGTTGTATTACAACAAATCAGATACCCGCTGATTCTCCACTACATACGCTTTATGATGCCCCAGAATTCCGTGAGTTTTTGTGTGCTGTTCTAGATGAAACAAAATTGTACGAATATGCCGACGCTATGTCGTCGATCAATATTCATTATGCGAGCGAGGGACAGGAGTTAGGTTGGCATTTTGACAATTCTTCATTTGCTATCACTTTAATGATTCAGAACCCGAAAATCGGGGGCGAGTTTGAATATGTGAAAGACGTGCGCGATGCCGACAACGGAGACATGAACTACGAGCTTTCAGGAAAAATTCTTGATGGCGAAGTGTCAACGAATACCTTAGCGATGGTT
>CAMYOI010000709.1 GCA_947259955.1 uncultured Gammaproteobacteria bacterium | reverse complement strand
TCTCGAGCTGTAGCTAGCGCTGACTTGCAACGAGCCAAAGGGGCTCTTTGGGTCAAAATTGACCGCGCAGCAGAGGCAGCAACGTCTTGAGCGCGACATGAAGACAATGTCCGTTTTCCGAAATTGCGCATTTCAGAGCGAAGGACCGGAAAGTCCGGATACTGTTGAAAAAGTCTGTTGATTGGTTGCTGGTGTCCTGATTCACTTGTTTTGAGAGTGGGAGGGCGCGGCGATGATGGGACCGAGGCAGGTAGCGCAAGGTGCGTTGTTTTATGAGTTCTCAATCGAAGGGTTTGTGCCGCAGGATCACTTGATGCGTGGGATTGATCGCTTCCTTGATTTGACCGAAGTGCGCCCAATGCTTGCGCCGTATTACAGCTCACATGGTCGTCCGTCGATCGATCCCGAACTGATGATCCGGATGCTGCTGTTGGGATACTGCATGGGCATCCGCTCCGAGCGGCGGCTTTGCGAAGAGGTACATGTCAATCTGGCCTACCGCTGGTTTTGCAAGCTGGACCTGGCCGATCCGGTGCCTGACCATTCGTCGTTCTCAAAGAACCGTCATGGCCGTTTCCGGGAGAGCGGATTGTTCCGTCATTTGTTCGAAACAGTTTTGCAACGCTGCATGGATGAAGGCCTTGTCGGTGGCCACAGCTTTGGCGTTGACGCCAGCCTGATACCCGCGAATGCAAACCAGACACGCGGCATTGATAGCAAGGAAGGCCTGCCACCTGAACTGACCTCTCGTGTTCTGGACGAGTACCTCGAAACGCTGGATGATGCCGCGTTTGGCGCATCGACCAAAGTGGTTCCAAAGTACATATCACCAGTCGATCCTGCCGCTCGCTGGACCGGGGCGGATGGCGGTGCTGCGTTCTTCGCCTATTCCACCAACTATATGGTGGATCTGGACAATGCCGTCATTGTCGACGTCGAGCCATCGGTCCCAATCCGAACCGCCGAAACATTAGCCGCCCGCCGAATGATTGATCGCATCCAGGACCGCTTTGGAATGATGCCAGATAAGCTGGTTGGTGACACCGGCTATGGATCGGCAGAGATGCTCGGCTGGTTGGTCGAAGAGCGCGGCATCGCCCCGCACATTCCAGTCTGGGACAAGTCCAAACGAACAGACGGTACATTCTCTCGTGAGGATTTTGTCTATGACCTGGCAACCGACAGCTTTACCTGCCCCGCAGGCAAGGTGCTGCAGACCTATCGCCGGAACTTCTCCAAACCGCGCAAGCCCAACGGCGGCAAAGATGGGTTCATCCGATACCGCGCCTCCAAACATGACTGCAACGCATGCCCTTTGAAGCCGCAATGCTGTCCGCAAGACCACGGAAGACGCCTCATGCGCTCTGTGCACGAAGCTGCCCGAGACGTCGCACGCGACATCCGAAAAACCGACGCTTACATGACCTCGTTCATTCAGAGGCGGAAAGTCGAGATGCTCTTCGCACACCTGAAACGATACATCGGTGTGCGGATGATGCGGCTTCGAGGACCCAAAGGCGCAAACGAACAATTCCACCTCGCAGCAACCGCACAAAACCTCAGGAAACTCGCAAAACTGGTCCCGCAACCAGAGCCAACATGAAGAAGGCGCGCGCCACCCCAAATCTCGACAGCCGTCAAACCAGCCAAAACATCGACTTCTTCAACACTATCCGGACAAAGTGGACCTTGCTGGTTACAACAGGAATGGCGGCATTCAGTATCATAGGCGACGTTGCTTCAGCCCGTCAGAAATCTAAGAATATGTGCGGTCAATTCTGCTGGCGCTTCCTCGGGGATTGCATGTCCACATGACAGAGCGACACCCGAGACGTGGGTTGCTTTTTCCTGCCAGGTCGCCTTGACGTCATAAAGCTCACCGACAACGCTTTGCTCACCCCAAATAGCCAAAAGCGGCGCATTGATGCGATTGGCCTGATCTGCCTGATCGTGGTCCAGATCAATGCTCGCAGCCGCTCGGTAGTCTTCGCAAATCGCATGGAGCGTGGCCGGATCACTGTAGCTGCGCAGGTATTCGGCAATCGCAGCTTCTTCCACAGACCCTTCGATCTTCACTTGACCCGCGATATGTCTGCGCAGGAAGTACTCCGGGTCTAAGGCGATCATTTTCTCGGGCAGCCCATCTGGCTGGATCAGGAAAAACCACCAGAAATAACGCGTCGCGAACTCTTGATTGGTTTGCGCATACATTGTGTGTGTTGGGGCGATATCAAGTACGACTAGCCGTTCAACCACTTCCGGAAAATCAAGGGCAAG
>CAMYOI010000708.1 GCA_947259955.1 uncultured Gammaproteobacteria bacterium | reverse complement strand
AAAAATTTCATATGCACACCATAAAGTTTCATATGAACATTAGTTTTTCACATAGCGCTTTCATGTGAACAATCGAGCTTGACTAGCACGACGCGTACCTGTCTAGCAGCGTCTGACGGCAAACAAAGCGAAGTTAACAATTTCAACGGTGACTGTGAGGGTGTTTTCGGTGACAGACACGATTATGTCGACCGTAGTGGGTCAGCCAAAATCCAGTGTCGCCTTCTGGCACCAAACGGAAGTCTAGGCCCTGTTAGAGCCGAGTCCGCTGTACCCCTAATTGTGTTGCAAAACTCGAAGTTGAGCAGGCTTGGTGTGGCCGCTGGTGGCTAGAACCGAGTTTGATTGTTCTGCCATTTGGCAGTTTGCTGATTAGCTTTGGATTTGATGTTGATTTTCGTCGTCATTGTTGTGCCAATTGTGGGTATGGCGGCGAGTGACCAACGTACTTTGCAAGCTTTCTCAGGTTCTGGGCGGTGGCGGTGAGCAGCACCTCGTCGCGGGCGCCCGCCAGACCGCGCAATCGTAGTCGGTCCAGCTTCAGGATGCGCTTCATGTGAGCAAACGCCATCTCCACTTTCTTGCGTTCGCGGCTTGAGTGTTGAAAGGCTGGTGTGTTCGCCAGTGATTGCACATGGTCGCGGACCTCCTGATCAATGTCGCGCGTGACCTTGCGGTTAATCGCGGTGGTACATTTTTGCTTCAACGGACAAACCGAACAGTCATTCGTGCTTGCCCTGTAATGGACAATCCGCCCCTGATCGATGTTCCCCGTGCTGGTGAGTTCAGCACCGTTCGGACAGATGTAGACATTGCGCTGTTTGTCGAAGTTGAAGTCAGCCCGGCTGAACTTGCCGTCGGGCCGGCGGGACTTATCCCAGACCGGAACATGCGGCTCGATGCCTCGATCCATCAACCACCTGAGCAGGCGTGCCGCGCCATAGACTGTATCTCCGGCCAGGCGGTGCGGCTTCACGCCAAACCGGCGCTCGACACGCTCCACCATAGTCTCGGCAACGGCAATCTCGTCTGAGCGATTGGCGCATGTGCCCTCAGCATCCATGATGACCCCGACCTTGTTGTCGATCAGGTAGTTCGCGTCATAGGCAAACATCGCTCGCTGGCGCTTGCGCGCAACCCAGGCCGCCTGCGGGTCGGTCAGCGAGATCTGGCTTGCCGGCTTTGATCTGCCATAGTCGGAACGGCCGCCGCCGCCGCTGCCCTTGTGTATGCTCTCCTGCGCCTCATCCAGCGCCGCCAGATAATCACGCACCGCGCGCGAGGCCTCCTGCTGCGCCGGCCAGTCAACCGGTTCATCGCCCGGTACACGCTTGTTCTTGTTCACGTCCGCCGCGATCAGACTGGCATCAACCGAAAACGAACGGGACCCAACCAGACCGGCCGAAATGCACGCCGCAACCACCTGCTCAAATACTTTGCGCAAGGCATCGCTTTGCCGGAACCGTTCATGGCGGGCACGAGAGAACACCGAATGGTCGGCAACCCGATCTTCCAGATCAAGACGACAGAACCACCGATAGGCCAGATTGACCTGCACCTCCTCGCACAACCGGCGTTCCGAGCGGATCGCAAACACGTATCCAAGGATCAGCATCCGGATCATCACCTCCGGATCGATCGAAGGACGCCCGGTGTGGCTGTAGTAAGAAGCTAACTCGCCATGTACCCAACTGGTATCCAGTACCGCATCGATCTTGCGCACCAGGTGATCCGCTGGAACATGCTCCTCAAGGCGGAAATTGTAGACAAACCGGCTCTGCCCATCATCCCGTTGGCCCATCATGACACGACCCCAACATCAATTGCATCCAACCGACGGAATCACGAACTACGACAAACTTCAAGCCGTGTTTTGCAACACAATTTCCCCAACAACGGACCTCGATGTCAGTAGGCTGTCAGGACCGTTGATGACCCAAATGAGACACTCGTACACCGTCGACCGAATCGACAGAATCAAATGACATGAACCTGACAACTAAACTGTTGGAATGACAAAGTCGGGAACAATTCCAGACGATGTGATTAAGGCATTGACGCTGATATCTTTTACCAAGCCAAAGTCGGTAGCTAAAACAGTTCGCCAACCGGCTGCCGAACCTCCGAGTATATCGGTATGGAGGCTGTCGCCGATCATGGCGATGCGTTTAGGGTCGATATTTTCGCCAAGCCGGCTTTGGACTTCGTCGAACGCGTTGATGAATGGTTTGCCGTAAAAGGCGGGCGCGATGTTCAGGTTGTCGGCGAGTTCGTGGGCA
>CAMYOI010000707.1 GCA_947259955.1 uncultured Gammaproteobacteria bacterium | reverse complement strand
AAGGGCTGGACATGCCGGAAGTGTCCCTGGTTGCAATTCTCGACGCGGACAAAGAGGGCTTCCTGCGCTCCGAGACCTCGCTGATCCAGACCGTGGGCCGGGCAGCGCGCAACGCTCGTGGCACGGCCATCATGTATGCCGACAAGATAACGGGCTCCATGGGGCGGGCCATCGACGAGACCGATCGGCGGCGGAGCAGACAGACCGAGTTCAATCGGATACACGGCATCACCCCGCGTTCGGTGCAAAAGGCCATCTCCGACATCATGGAAGTCGATCGTCCCGGCGCACCGGGGTCGCACCGAACCCTTGCGCGGGTCGCCGAGGAAGCGGCTGAGTACGCCAATATGTCGCCGTCTGAACTGGCCAAACGGGTAAATCGGCTCGAGCAGCAGATGTACCATCATGCCAGGGAGCTGGAGTTCGAGGAGGCGGCACGGATCAGGGACGAGATTCAGCGGATGCAGCTCCACGGTCTGGGCGTGCCGGAGGGCGCGATCCATTAGAAAGGGGGGCAATTCCCTCTCGCTTTTGGTCCCGAGTTCAAGCATTATCCGCCGCCTGCGTTCGGATGTGAGGCGCTTCGGATACTTGGCCCGCCAGACTTGAATAAGCTCTCGGGGCCAAGTAGCATTTCAGAGTACAGGCGCGTAGCTCAGCTGGTTAGAGCACCACCTTGACATGGTGGGGGTCGGTGGTTCGAGTCCACTCGCGCCTACCAATAAAAACAAAGGATTAGCTGCCATTCGGTGCTAACCCCCGATTCTTTTTGCGATTTAGGTACCACTTTAGGTACCGATGTGGGCATAAACATCGGTGCTTGTATGGTCCAAGAAAAGGATCGTGGAATCTACGCAGCCTCACGATAGTAGAAACTCAGCATGCCGCCCAGCCTGTGTGTGGCGAATTCGTAGCATGCTCAGGAAGTCCCCTCGTTTCTTAGTCTTGTAAATCGGAGCGAGAACGCTACGATTGGTTCTCCGTGAGAACTCTTCTGGTGCTTACCATCCATCTCGTTGCCAGCATTGCGAAGCTGCTCGGGCCGGGTGGCGCTAGGGGGGTGCTTGCCGAATCGCTACTCGTCAAACATCAGTTGCTCGTCATCAATCGCGCCCGCCACAGGGCGCCGAATCTAACGTCCTGCGACCGTATTTTGATGGGCCTATGGTCGCTCTTCATGAAGCCTGACCGCATCCGCAAAGCGGCGGCCGCCCTCCGCCCCAACACTCTTTTCAAGTTTCACGAGGCGCTGAAGAAGCGTAAGTATCGACTTCTGTTTTCAGGCCAGAGGAAGGGCAAGCCGGGACCGAAGGGGCCGTCTCGGGCGCTTATCGACGCCATTGTTGAGATGAAAAGTCGTAATCCCCGATACGGGTGTCGCCGGATTGCGCAGCAGATTGCGAAGGCGTTTGGCGTCGAGATCGATAAGGATGTGGTGAGGCGTGTGCTCGCGAAGTACTACAGACCGACACCGGGCGGCTGCGGTCCATCGTGGCTCACGTTCATAGGACATATGAGAGACAGTCTCTGGAGCATTGACCTTTTCCGCTGTGAATCGATCACCTTGAAGACTCATTGGGTGCTCGTCGTCATGGATCAGTTCACGCGACGGATCATCGGTTTTGGCGTGCATGTTGGCGCTGTGGACGGTGTTGCGCTCTGCCGGATGTTCAACAAAGCGATTTCGGGGATGGGGGTACCGAAATATCTCTCCACGGATAATGACCCGTTGTTCACGTATCACCGATGGCAGGCGAATCTTCGGATTCTGGAGATCGATGAAATAAGGACGGTGCCTTACGTTCCACTTTCTCATCCATTTGTGGAACGGCTGATCGGAACAATTCGGCGCGAATGTCTGGATCAGATGTTTTTTTGGAACGCGATTGACTTAGAGAAAAAGCTCGAAGCGTTCAGAGATTACTTCAATGATCCCCGGGTCCACACATCGCTCGATGGCGATACGCCCGCGGTGGTAAGCGGTGGCACCATCGAGACACGCGCTGATCTCTGCAACTTCATGTGGCGGAGTCACTGTCGAGGGCTGTATGAACTCCCTGCCGCGGCGTGAGTACGAATTCGCCACGGACACGGTAAGATTCGGTGCGCGCCGACGAGGCCGGCGCAGAACGATCAGTTGGTGCTTGAGCAGCAGATTCTCAGCGATAACGGCTCGCACGCCACCGCGTCCCAGTAGTTTCGCGACCACCACGGCGACGTGGAAGATTGTAAGCAGGATGTCCTTCATACGCGACACAGCTTAGAGCAGATATCAGCGGCTGCGCAAAGATG
>CAMYOI010000706.1 GCA_947259955.1 uncultured Gammaproteobacteria bacterium | reverse complement strand
CCGCTATGGCGGAGACAGCCGCCAGTCGAAAACAAGGAATATCGGCATTGGCCAAATAGGCCGGACCCGACCACAGCTGCCGGTCGCGCAATCACACATAACCGGCTCTTATTTGCCCAAATGAGACGTTCGCGAAAGCTTGCATGAGGACAGTCTACGGGCCATGCCCCGACCTAAGACATACGAAAAAGCGAGCGATAAAATGACCGCTTTACCGTGCCGGAACCGCTGGTAGCGTGAATACTTTAAGGCCAGCGTATGGACCAACGGCAATCCAGTAGCTAGTCGAATGGCCTAACAGATCGCCCATGGCATCGGCTGCTGTTGATTCGAGTTCCTGGTAGGTGTTCTCGAGATCCCGCACCTAAAAGTCCCTCACGCTCCAGGTCAGCCCTGTCCCGATGGCAAATCGTTTGGATCGACCCTTAAAAGGTCCAAGTGTCCGGTGGCCGCAGGTGTCGGAAGGCAGAATAGCCGTCGTCGACAACGTACACGCCGCTCAAAAAAGAGCATGTGGAAATGATATTGAGATTCAATGTACTGCCGAAGCATTAGATCAGGGTCACTGCACGCATCTGGGCGATTTTTGTCGTAATGCCCGCTTTTTGACTATGTGTGTGGCAATGACTTGGTAGACAATCCTCAGCACCTAGCCACGATCGCCGTTTGGGTCGCTAACAGATACGCAACTGAGACGGAAAGCTCAGCACCCATTGGCGCACCGGCTAAGAGGGAAAGACCTTCGGTCAGAGGTGATGAGAAGTATGTTTTTAGTGCGACCAGACATTGGTACATAGGATAACAGCAGCAGCCACCGCATGTGGTGAGTCCACCATATCCGGTGGGCATCGAACAGAAGTGAAGGTGCACCGGGGGGGCGGACGACCCTGGAATCCCTTTTGTATCAGATACTTAAATGTTGGTATCAGCGCCAGTCCAAACGTGGCACATAGCTTGCATTGGTACTTCGTGCATGACAGTAATATCGTGCGATGAAGGTGTGGGTTTTGGCAGAGGAATGAAGGTTGTCGCAGCAAAAATGAATTTAAAAAACAGAACGTCGAGAATGCAGCAGAACATGGTTCTGTTGATCATTTTCTGCGTCGGATTGGTATGCCTTTACCCCACCGGTGCAAGCAGCGCATCTTCCGAGACCGGATACGAACGGAAACTGCAATCGATTCTCCTGTTCGCCCGCTTGAGCGAGTGGCCGCCGGAAGCATTCGCTGCCCCGACCGACCCCTTTATATTGGGCGTATTGGGCGAGAACCTGACTGCATCGAATATAGAGCAACTCAGCGGCAAGAAAGTTTCGGGAAGGGAGGTGAGTGTCGTACGGTATGCACCGGAAGACGACTACACCCGGTCGCATCTGCTCATTGTCGGTGATTCCGAACGAGGGCGACTCGCATCCATCCTTTCCAGGATGCACGGACTGCCGGTAATGACGGCCAGCGATATGGAAGGATTTGCCGAATTGGGCGGTATGTTCGAATTGATTACACGAAACGAAAAAGTCCGGTTCAAGCTCAACCAGGATGCGGTAAAGGCCTCCGGCATCAAGATCGGTATCAAGGTGGTGAAGCTGGGAGAGATTGTTCATACCCGGGCTGCACCCGCCCCGGTGGCGGAGCCCATTCGGCTTGCCATTCT
The DNA here is from genome assembly GCA_947259955.1 of uncultured Gammaproteobacteria bacterium. Classification (GTDB taxonomy): domain Bacteria; phylum Pseudomonadota; class Gammaproteobacteria; order Arenicellales; family JAANXG01; genus JAHEKE01. Next base: position 649 of record CAMYOI010000706.1, on the reverse strand, counting down.
ACCTGCTTTGGAGAACAGCAATTTTGGCACGGGCTGGGCGCAAGGGCTCTATCCTCCGTTCCTTTCAGACGAACTATACGAAATCAGCGTTGCTGCAGACCCAAAGCTTGCGAAAAAGCTGCGTGCGCAAGAACTGAAAATTGGCTCACGGGAGAGAAAACGTCTGTGGTCGGGTGGCAACCAACAAGTACACGGTAAACCGAGGCTGGATGCAGTCAGGGCTGCAGTCGCCGGGCTGGACATCGACGGGGTGCTCATGCATTCCACCAACAACGACGGAATCGGGGCGGGCGGACGGGGATCCGTGCGGGTTTTTCTCCTGGATCTGAATAGCGGAGAACTGCATCACGCCGACAGGGCGCTGACTTCCACCGGTTTCCAGAATGTTTCTAAGGACGTGACCGATGTGGCAATCAGATTGGCACATGAAAATCTGGGAGGTGTAGTAAATCAGCGCCAGATACGGGTGGCAATTCTTCCGGCGCGCCACTTCATTATTGATGACGTTGGACACCGGGAATTCTTCAGGCAGGGGCTCTATTACTTGCCCCTGAAGTCAAATGCAGATTATTCGGTCGAGGCGGCAACGGATAAAAAGTTGGCCGGTAAACTCGGGATTGCCACGCTCGAGCTTGGCAAGTCACTGAAG
>CAMYOI010000705.1 GCA_947259955.1 uncultured Gammaproteobacteria bacterium | reverse complement strand
TGGGCAGAATGGTGTCATTGAGTTGGGCAATGAGCTCAGCTTGTTCGGCTTGAAACGCTAAAGACGCAGTAACAGCATCGGAGGCACGCTCGAACTCTGCCAATAATGCATCGCCGCGAAGTTCACGCACATGACCATGATATTTTGTAATGGTATCGCTAAAGCGTCGAAAAGAATCTTGGATTCGCTCGTGCGCTAAGTCCTCATCCAGCTGTACCAGCGTTGTCGAGCCCGCAACGTCCGCGTGCAGGATGACGGCTAGTTTGCCAGAACGACGCCTCTGTTCCATTGGTAACCCAAAAAGGACTAAATCAGGAATATGTTACTACAACAACCCGAATTTTGAGACGACACGACTGACGGCTTATGGCCGAAAGCGCCACTACGTTTTCGTCGAAATCTGATCCAAACACTCAAATTTCGACTGTCCGCAATGAATCGGTCAACTGCCGGTCAGTTTTTTCAGGTTGGAGAGCGAAATCTACAGCGCGGCACGGGCGGCAACCGGCCAAAAGCGGTTGTAGCAATCGATAGGAATCCTTGGTTTGACCGTCCGGTTAAGCCCTCCATTGCTGTCGCTCATAATTTAAAAACATGGTATAAAAAATGTCTTGAACCGTACTTCGGTTTAGTGCCCCAAGCCGGCATTAGTTAATCTGAGGAGAATAGCTGTATTCGGGGCCACAAGCAGACCTTCGTCATTGGTGGTAAACTCGTAGCCCGCACGATTCCCTGAAGCGGAGGTTCGATTTACCAAAGGCGCACCCCGTGAGTTTATCGATCCTCTGTCGTGCTGTTCCGTAGTTGTTTTGCTATGAAACGAAAGTAAAGCTCTATGGATTAGCTGTCTGTTTAAACATTCTTTTTTCAAAAGAGATTCAATTAGAGCACATCAAAGAAATATGATCATTTTTCCCGATATAGAAATTCAAAATGGGCAGTCCATAAACCGGATTCGCGGCAAGGACAACGAGCCTGAGGTCTACAAAATACACCCACTTGAGGCGGCAAAGACCTTCGTCGACGCCGGTGCAAAATGGCTGCACGTGATCGATGTCGACGGCAGCCTGCAGCGCGAACGGATTAACTACGAACTGATTTGTGAAATCATAGACGCCGTGGGTATTCCGGTTCAAGTCGGTGGTGGCATCCGCACACAGAGCGATGTCGACTGGTGGTTAGAGCGGGGCGCGGCGCGCGTTGTACTGGGCACAGCCGCAGTCCTCGACCGTCTGTTCATCATGGAAGTTTGTGGTCGGCATCCCGGCAAAATCGTTATTTCCATTACCGGCAAGGACGGCTATGCGATGATTGATGGGTGGCGCACCAAAACGTCCTTCACTACCCTGGCACTGGCTAAGTTGTTCGAAAACACGGGGGCCGCCGCCATCATCTATACCGATTTGGACCGATTCGAGAACGGTCAGGAACATGGTCTGGCTTCGACCATTGAAATTGGCACAGAGCTGTCGATTCCGTTGATTTCCACGGGGACGGTCTACACCATGGACGATGTGTCCACACTCGCCCTGTTACCGAATATTGAAGGCGCCATTATCGGCCGGGCGTTGTATCAGGGAGAATTGGACCTCGCTAAAGCCATCAAGGTCGCAAGCACATCTTGGGTTGCGCCAGAGCTGGCCGAGGAAGGCGTGGCGCCAAAGCTGGAGGAAGTGTCAGGTATTCCGATTAAGGACATCGATCATGTCGGCGTTTGTATTAGCGACCTCAAGCGATCGGTGAGGTTTTACAAGATGCTTGGTTTTGCCAAGGAAAAAGACCGTGGCTTGACTAAGGATGATCGCGTCATCATGCGTCATGGCAGCGGTGTCGCTATCAACCTATTGAGTCAAGAAGACCGCAATCACAATTATCCCTCGATTGCGCTGGAGGTTAGCTCACTGTCAAAGACACGAGCCTTTCTTGAGTACAACGACATCGATATCGCCGATTCCTACGAAGACAATGCTCATCAAGTTGTCTGCATCAAAGATCCCGATAATAACGTGATTGAACTAAATCACTATCAATAGCGTAGTTACATTACTTGCGCGACTCCCAAATGGCAGCAAGCGTTCAGTTTAGACACCCTAATGTCTGCAATGAGTTGCACGCATTCGTTTGAATGCCCAGATTGATTGAATTTGGGTTTTAGAACGCTGTGAGGAACGTCTGCTATAGATAAGAACAGACGTTCATCCGTTTTTACTGCGTCCGGCTATAATGGGTCGTAAGTTAGCAGTCATCCCTGCTACGCGAAGGTCTCCTTCGAGTATTCAGCGGACATAGAATCTCTGAATTTTCAGGCA
>CAMYOI010000704.1 GCA_947259955.1 uncultured Gammaproteobacteria bacterium | reverse complement strand
ATGCGCCAGGGCTACTTCTGGCCCATCTATGGGGATGACGATGAGATTGTGTTCCACTATGCGTCATCGAGGGAACACCGGCACGTGCAGACATTGCTGCATGACCTCGGGGAGCGCGTCTTTCACTGTGCGCTCTCCCTCCAGGGCGAAAACCTGGCTGTGGGGCGTCATGACGTCGCGCGCCGTCAGATCATTAAAGGCGAATACGCGTTCGATCAGCTCCCGTTCGCCGTGCTCGATGGTCCCTTCCTTTTCGCCATGATCGGCCATTCTGATGAGCTCCAATTCCGTGACTATGGGGTCTCCCTCAATGCCAGTGAGACCGTGCACCCAAGCGGTGAAGCGGCCGAACAACCAGACCAGGGGATACAACAAGCGCATCAGGCCCAGCATTAATGGTGCGATGAACAGGGAAATCCGCTCGGAATAGCGGGTGGCAAGGCTCTTGGGCGTGATCTCTCCGAAGATCAGGATCAGCACGGTCAAAACTCCCACGGCGATTCCAGGGCCTAAATGGCCAAACCAGTCCGTGGCCAACACGGTCGCCAGTGAGGCCGCCGCGATATTCACCAGGTTGTTGCCGATCAGGATGGTGATCAGCATCTGGGACGGGTCACTCGTCAGCTTGAGCAGGGCCTTGGCACCCCGGCGCCCCTCCTCCACCAGGCTCTCCACCCGCGCCCTAGAGGTCGAGACCAGCGCCGTTTCGGAGCCGGAGAAAACGGCGGACAGCACCAGCAGGGCAAACAATGTAAGGAGTTCGTTCAAAGAAGCACTCGTGACTCGATACCGTGAGTTTAAACATTTTTTCCGGTTGTGACGATCTACTACACCCGGCAACCGCATCCGGAAGAGTTACCGCGACTTATTGAATCAGGTCCAGGATGAAAGCAGTGATGTCCGACCGACCGGCATCCACGAGACATCTCGACGTACGTGTCTAACGCGGCAAAGAGCACCGAGGTAAACACGTGGGTTATGCGGTCCCGTCGTGCCCTCAGTTCCCTCACCGCATCGTCCCAGGGTGATAGGCCGGTCGCCCCAGATCGCTCGGTACATCCTTGAACCCCAGACCAGACAATCTCAGTTCATCTACAAAAACACCAATTACCCAAACCGCACTGTCCTCAGTAACGTAATCGACCAGCCGTTCCGGAAACAAAATACTCTGATACCTGTTCTCATCCTGGATACAATCGGTCAAAAATCAGCCCAAAAATCATGTCATTCAATTCTAGGGAACCTCTGAACAATTGACCAATGAAGCCGGCGTTGTCATGGGTTTTGAATGGATTTAGAGAAAGACAGTCGAAAGCGACGTGATGCGGTTGGCTTTGCTGCCAAATCCGGGGTTTCTCATGTCATTCTCCGGGTGTGGACGCACTAAGCCTGTGCCAATTTCAACAATTTGTTTTTGGCCATCACCAGATTGATCAACGCACAGGTCGCAAAGACATGATTGGCATTCTTGTCTAGCCCCCGATAGCGAACCTTGCTGTACCCAACTCGCCGTTTCATCACTTGAAATACATGCTCTACTTTGGCTCGAACCTTGGACTTGGTCCCGTTCCGATGGCCTTGTTGATCGGTAAGTGACCGGTGACGGCTGCCCTTGTCCTGGGTGAAGTCCTTGGCGTTCGGAGCATGCTCATGAAGAACCCCGGCCTGACCACTGTAGGCCGCATCGTCCCACACCCGAGTCTCGTCACCGTGCAGCAAGTCTTCCATCACCCGGGAATCATGCACATGGGCCGCAGTCACCACCGCCGAGTGAATCAGCTTGGTTCGGCTGTCTACACCAATATGCGCCTTCATCCCAAAATACCACTGCTTTCCTTTCTTCGTCTGATGCATCTCCGGATCTCGCTTGCCCTCCTTTTTCTTGGTCGAAGTCGGCGCATCAATCAGCGTGGCGTCCACAATGGTGCCCTGGGATACCGATAAATCGTTTTCCAACAGATAAACATTCACCATCTGAAACAGCTCATCTCCCGGATTGTGCTCCCCCATCAGATGCCGAAACTTGCATATCGTCATCTCATCCGGAACCGGTTCACGTCCCAGATCAATACCCGCAAACCGACGCAACGACTCTATATCGTAAAGGGCTTCTTCCGCCCCAGGGTCCGAAAGATTGAACCAGTGCTGCATAAAGTAAATACGCAGCATCCGTCTCACACTAACCGGCCGGCGTCCAGCTCCTTTCGGCCTCGGATAATACGGCTCGATCACCAACGTCAGTTCCCGCCACGGAATAATCGTCTCCATCACAAAAAAAAACTGTTCCTTTCGCGTGCGTTTACGAAACTTCTT
>CAMYOI010000703.1:1013-3329 GCA_947259955.1 uncultured Gammaproteobacteria bacterium | reverse complement strand
AATTGTAGATAAAAACGATGAGAGTTCAGTGTCGTCAACGCAGGTGGGAATTGAAGGCGGGAAGACTGCGGCCCGGATCAGGCGATATGCGAAGAATCTCGGCCTGAAGCTGGAACTCCAGCGATCGGCCGGAGAACTGGTCATAGTCGCGCGTGAAATACAGACCGACATCCGCATAACCGACCTTCCCGGAATGGGAGAGGTAGGAAGTTGGCAATCCTGGTCCGATTGCCTGGCGGGCCTGAAGACGTCCAAGCGGCGGTTCTGAATTAATCGTGTGCTAAGCCGTGCGGCAATTCTCATTCCGCTCGTCTACATGGGCGGCATATTCTGGCTTTCCTCGATCCCTGGCGAACCTACGCCGCAAACGCCCGACGTCAACACCCTCTTCGTCCTGATCCCGCCCAAGCTGCAGAACCTGCTGCACGTGCCGATGTTCGGCGTGCTCGCATGGCTATGGCATTGGTCTTTGCCGGCATGGTTGCCGCGTGCGGCGCCCCTCGGTGCGATCGCATTCCTGCTCGCCGCCGGCTACGGCATTATCGATGAGCTGCATCAGCTGGCGGTGCCAGGCCGCTACGCGTCCCTGACCGATGTCCTGTTGAATGTACTGGGCGCCGCCATCGCGCTTTGGATATGCGGCCGGTTAAATGGGTCTGGCGGGGCTCAGGTCTGATCTTCGGTTTTGATGCCGAATTTTTTTATCATCGAGTAAAGCGAGGGGCGGCTGATACCGAGCGTCTGCGCCGCCTTGGTCAGATTTCCCTGGACGTGGCTCAACACCCGCTCCACCGCCTGGCGCTCGGCAATGTCTCTGATCTCACGCAAGTTCATTACGGGTTCCTGATCCACCTCTCCGGACGGCGGCAGCTCCAGATCCTGCGGCTCGATGCGATTTCCCTCCGCCATGATCGAGGCCCGCTTCACCCGGTGCTCCAGCTCGCGCACGTTACCGGGCCAGGAGTGGGCTTCGATCGCGGCGATCGCCGCGTTGGTGAAGCGGAGAATCGAACGTTTCTGACCCTGCATAAAGCGCTGTAAAAAAACCTGAGCAAGCAGAACGGCGTCGCCATTGCGTTCCCTCAACGCCGGCACGAGCAGCGGGATCTCGTTGATGCGGTAATATAGATCCTCGCGGAACCTGTCTTCCTGGATAAAGTTCTTGAGGTCCTGGTGGGTCGCACATACCACGCGCACGTCCACGGCGATCTCTTCGCGACCTCCGACGCGCTCGATGATTCGTTCCTGCAGGAATCGCAGCAGTTTGGCCTGCAGCGATTGTGGCAGATCGCCGATCTCGTCGAGGAAAAGAGTGCCGCCTTCGGCGTGCTGGAACTTGCCCAGGGTCTGTTTGTGCGCCCCGGTGTAGGCGCCCTTCTCGTAACCGAACAGTTCGCTTTCCAGGAGCGTTTCCGGAATCGCCGCGCAGCTTATGGCAACGAACGGTTTGTTCTCACGCGGGCTCAAGGCGTGGATCCCGCGCGCCAGCAGCTCCTTACCGGTGCCGCTCTCGCCGAGTATCAACACCGTGGCATCGGTGGGGGCGACCCGTTCCACCATGCGGCAGACCTTCAACATCTCCGGGCTGGCCGCGATGACGCCTTCCAGGGGCGACGGCTTACGCTGGCTCGCCAGCCGCCGGTAATCCTCCTCCAGGTCATAGAGCTGATACGCCCGCTCGACAATCAGGCCCAGAACCTCCGGATCCACCGGTTTCTGGTAGAAGTCATAGGCACCGAGGCCGATGGCCTGAATTGCGTTTTCCCGGTCATCGTTTCCGGTCACCACGATCACCTTGGTCTGCGGCGCGAGCTCCAGGATCTGTTCCAGTGCCAGCAGTCCCTCGGTCGCATTTGCCGGATCGGGCGGCAGGCCAAGGTCAAGGGTAACAACCGCGGGTTTTAGGCGATGCACCTGATCCAACGCCGACTCCCGGTCGCCCGCCATCAGGACTTTGTAGCCATCAAACGCCCAGCGCAGCTGGCTCTGCAATCCCGGGTCGTCCTCGATCACCAGCAGATTCTTCTTTCTGGCCATCAACTGTTACCGCGCCGCCCGCAGCGGGATCTCACCCTCGGCAGCAGCCGAGTACCGGGGCAGCTTGATGCGAAACGTCGTGCCCTTTTCGGGTTGGCTGACGACATCGACTTCGCCGCCGTGGGTCAGCGCGAACTCCCGGCTCTCGTAAACCCCCACACCCATGCCTGCATTGCCCTTGGTGGTGTCGAACGGCCGGAACAGCCGTGTCCGAATGAATTCCTGATCCATACCACACCCCGTATCCGTTACCTCGACCACCGACCACTCTTTATCCAC
>CAMYOI010000703.1:0-953 GCA_947259955.1 uncultured Gammaproteobacteria bacterium | reverse complement strand
CGCATTGTGCACGGTCGGCACAGGATCCACAAATGAACGCTGGGCAACCACCTCGTTCACGACGCTCGCCAGATCGATCACTTTGCCCGTGCCCGTCTGGGTCCGGTCCTTGCTAAGTTGCGTCAGCATCCGGTTCATCTTATTCACCGAGTTTTCGACGGTGTGAACGGCGTCCGCCATGAATTCCGGGTCGCTGATGTGTTTCCTCGAGTTGGACACCACCAGGTACAGCTGGGCCGCCACGTTTTTCAAATCGTGCACGACGAACGCCGACAGGCGATTGAACGCCTCGAACTGCCGGGCCTCGGAAAGCGCCTCGCTGGTTACCATGAGTCTGAGATAGCCTGCCGCCTGCCGGCCGAGGGTCTTGAGCAGATCGTGGTCTTCCCAATTCAACTCCACGTCTACCCGCGGTTGGCCCAAAACGATGAATGCCTCCAGCTCGTCGTGGTGCAGCAACGGCAGGATCAGCCGAGGTTGAGGTAATTCGTTCAACCATGCCGGCAGTTCGAGATCATCATAATGCTCGGGTCCTTCGGCATACTGCTCGAGGTCGATGACCCATTGCCGGTGTTCCAGAAATTGCACCAGAGGCTGGTCCAATGGCACGTCGGCGTCGGGCGGTATCGCTGCATTCCACACCACGGTTGGAGCGAAATAGGCGCGATCGACGGCCTTCGTCCACATCACACCGACGGTGCACTCCGCGATCTCGCCGATCGCCGCCAGAATACGCAGACGGATATCCCTTTGCTGCTCAGTCTCGGTAAGGACCTCGGTAAAGTGCAGCCACTCCTTGCGGTAATCATATTTGCTGCGAAAAAAGTGCTTGCCAACAAACACCTTCAACCTGGCGCGGGCTTTCCCGGACAATGCAATAGTCAGCATGGTCACCACGGCGCCGAAAAAAAAGGCCACCTGCAGCACCCCGCCCCACTGTCCCCCATACGCAC
>CAMYOI010000702.1 GCA_947259955.1 uncultured Gammaproteobacteria bacterium | reverse complement strand
ACCCGCTCCTGAACGACCCGCTGCTTCTCGGCCTTGACCGCGGCCTTGCACTCATCCAACCCCATCGTACCGGCAAAATATACCGTGCCGAGGCCCGCTATGGTGACCAGAAAAATCAAGATCACCGCCGGATCCGTTATGAACCGGTTTTTTGACTTGCGCGTTACCTGCTCGCCCTTGGCAATCCGGGCGGACTCTTTTTCTGCCGCCAGTTCGCGCCGCTTGAATACTTCATGCAGCGCGGCGCCGAACAGGGTCAGTGCGACGATGACAACGGCCAGGGCGCTGATCGACGGGTTGATACCGTGCCGAACCTTGGCCGCCAGAAATGTGGTCAGCGTGCTCTCGGACACGATGGTGAATACGGTGGTGTTGTAGTTCTCGAAGGAGGCCAGGAAGGCCAGCACGGCGGCCGAGGCAATGGCCGGCTTCAGGAACGGGAGCAGGATTTTCCTGAACGTCTGCACGTGGGTCGCACCCAGATCAAGCGCGGCCTCCTCCTGAACGCGGTCGAAACGCTGCAGGCGTGAGATGAACACCAGCATGGTGTAGGCGGAAATGAATGTGGCCTGGCCGATAATGGTCAGAAAGAACCCATTGTAGAAAACGGATTCCCGGGAGGCACCGAACATGGTTCCGACCCGGTCCCAGAACAGCAGCGTGGATATGCCGAGCACCACGCCGGGAACGAGGATTGGAGAGATGGTGACGGTGTAGTACCAGGGACGGACGCGCTCCTTGACCTGGGTCAGCATCAGGGCGCCGGAAAGCCCCAGCGGTACCGCCAGCACGACCACACCGATCCCGATGAAGATGCTGTTCTGCAAACCCTCGATCAACTTCGCATCTTTTCCCAGGAACTGAAACCACTCGACCGAGAAGCATTCCCACGGGGTAACCCGCGGAAACGCCGAGCTGTTGAACGCGGTCAGGCTCATGATAATGAGCGGCCCGAACAGATAGGCGAAAAATCCCAGCACGAACAGGATCGTAAAAGTCTTCCGGATGTGGTCCGAAATCATCGCGCAATCTCACCGAGTTTGACCTTGAAGATCTTCATCATGCACAGCACGAAAATGATGCTGGTCGACAGCAGGATGATGGCGTAGGCAGAACCCCGCGCCCAGTTGCCCGCCTGATTGAAGGCCTGGTAGATGATCTGGGTAAACCACAGACTGCTGGGACCGCCGAGAATCTGGGGCGCCGCCAGCGCGCCGGCGGTGAGCATGAAAACCATGGTGCAGCCCGACGTGATACCGGGCTTGGCGTGGGGGATGACTACGCGCCAGTGGATGCGCCACCAGGGGCAGCCGAGGTCGCGCGCGGCCTCGATCTGATTCTTGTCCAGGCTTTCCACCGCGTTGTAGATCGGGAATATCATCAACAAGATGTAGGCATAGGACAAGCCCGAATATAGGGCGACCCCGTTGCGGATGAAATCGAACGGTTGGTCGAGAATCCCGATGGCGACGAGAAAGTTGTTGATGATTCCGGTCGAGCCGAACATGATCTTGAATGCAAATGCACGTAGCAGTTCGTTGACCCAGAACGGAACGATCAACGCCATCACCATCAATCTTGCCCAGCCACCGCTGGCGACGTGCGCCAGGTAGTAGGCCACCGGGTAACACAGCGCCACGTCTATCAGGGTAACGAAAATCGCGGTGAGAATAGTGCGTCCAAATACGGACAGATCAACGAAGTTATAGGAATCCGTACTCTGTGCGCTGCCATAAACCATGTACTGATAGTGTTCCAGAGTGTAACCGTGGGCTTCGGTCCCCCACAGCGGCGGCGGTACGTTGGTTCGAAACGAAAAGTCGAGCATAAAAATCTGCGGCAGGATGATCATCAGCAGCATCCAGCACGCCACCGAGATTAGGAGATACAGGGCGAGCGCCGTGCCGTTTCTCAAGAAAAATCCTTGCCAGTATCTGCCCATGCGATATCCCCCGTTCAGGCTATTCGGCGGCCAGTTCCCCGGCCGGGGTCGCGATCGCCATATCGGCGCTGAATCCCAGATCGACCCTGTCTCCGACCTTGTGGATCAGCGTGCTGCCGTCGTTGACGGTGGACAGCTTGACGTCGCGGTCGCTGCCTTCCACGTCGAAAAACACCTGCCAGAAACTGCCTTCGAACTCCTGCTGCTTGATGTTTGCACCGATGCGGTTATCGAATTCCGAAGCGTTGGCGATTTTCAGAGATTCCGGTCGAATGAAGACATAGGCTTCGTCCCCCGCACTCAGCCGCTCCTTGCCTTTCGACGTGCGTGCACGAATATTTCCGGCTGACGTATCGACCAGCGCGTAGTCTCCGGA
>CAMYOI010000701.1 GCA_947259955.1 uncultured Gammaproteobacteria bacterium | reverse complement strand
GAAAAAGACACTCCCGGTGGTTTTGGACTGCACCTGATCAATAAAGCAGTGGACGATATCAGCTACCGCATTCCCCATGCCGGAGGAAATGAGTTGACACTGGTCAAACAAAACGTGATTCCATCACGGTAAGATCACGGCATCAGACACGGCCCAGGAGGCCCGTGGACTCGAACGCAACCGAGGCCAGGGTTTCGTTATGGCCGTCCACGGATACGGCCTGCCCGGACACCCGGGCCGCCCTGTCCGAACACAGGAAGACCGCGGATTCGCCGATATCTTCGGCATCTATGAAGGTCCGCATTGATACCTGCCGGACGTACCCCTTGCGGACTTCCGACGCATCCACGCCAAGTGCGGCAGCCTCTTTTACGATCACCTGATTCATGCGGGGCCCGTCAACCGATCCGGGGCAGATAGCATTGACGCGGATGCCGGCCGGCCCGAGTTCCATGGCCAGCGATTTCGTAATACCGATGATTGCCCATTTGGCGCCCGCGTAAGGCGTTCGTAGCGGGTACCCCATTAGTCCTGCGGTCGATGAAATGTTCAGGATGCAGCCCGTACCTGCCCGCTTCATGACGGGCACGGCGCGACGCATGCACAAAAATGCACTGTGGACATTGACCTCGAAGGTATCCATCCATTCCTCGAGTGACATCGATTCGATGGCACCGGTTGGGCCGCCCACACCCGCATTGTTGACGAGCACGTCGAGTCGGCCGCCGAAGTGCGCCAGCGCGGCATCGAAGAACTCGTCGACCTCGCGCTCGCTGCCCACGTCCGCGGTCATGGCCCGGATGCCCTTTTCTTCCCGATCCATTTCACGCACGAGATACGGATCGATGTCGCATACGAAAACCCGGGCGCCCTCGCGAGCGAAAATCTCCGCGATGGCGCGACCGATGCCCCTGCCCGCCCCCGTCACGATGACATTTTTTTCTTCACACAGCATGTCTGATTTCCCGTTGACACTGGATATTGATTGATTTCTGGATTCTTGATGCCCCCCGGGCCGGAACGCCCCCCAATGTGCGAAAATCGGTGCCGGCGTGTCCGCAAAACCGAACGCTCGTCACCCCCGCTCCGATGGATCAACAGTAACTGCGGATTCGATCATGCAGCGCCGCGGCGATATAGATACCGTCCCGCGCAATCCTGTCCCGTGCGGCGAAGCGGCCGGAGCCGGGTATACGCGCTCCCTGCTGTGACAGGATAGCCTGAAGAAGTTCCTCCAGCTGTTTATAAAACATGTCGCCTGAATATAGCGCCGGATCGATTGCAATAAAGAACTGGCCGGTACGGGGGTGGCCGCCGGTATTGTCGGCGAAGGAACTTGCGTTCTTACTCAACGTCGCCCCGGTCAGCACGGCCGCCATCAACTCTACGATCAGCGCCAGTCCTGCACCCTTGTATCCGCCGGCGGGCACCATGCTGCCCTCGAGGCCTTCCCCGGGGTCGGTAGTGCTTTGCCCTCGTGCATCCAGCGCCCAGCCTTCTGGTATGGTCTCTCTATTGGCTTTGTGAACGATGAGTTCACTCTTGGCGACGACACTTGAAGACTGATCGACAACCACCGCTGCGTGGCCCTTGCCGTCCGGTATGGCGCAGGCAATGGGATTTGTGCCGAACAAAGGTGTCAGTCCACCGAATGGCGCGATGGATGCCGGGGCGTTGGTGAAGCCCAGGCCGACCAGACTGGATCGTGCCAGAGCCTCAACGTGGTAGCCGAGAACGCCGCAGTTGTAAGAGTTTATAACGGCCAGGGAAGCGATGCCGTGCGAACCAGCCGCGGAGATCAAATGTTCGAAACCAAGTTCGATGGCCGGATGCGCAAAGCCCCCGCGAGTATCGGCCTGCAATGCGCCGGCGGAAAGCTGCTTTACTGCCGGTACCGCGTTGCCGTCCAGTTTTCCACATCTGACGTGTTCGCAATAGGTCGGCAGGCGCGCGAGGCCGTGGCTGTGAATGCCGTCGAGTTCCGATGCGACGATCGATCGTGTTACGATTTCCGCGCTGCTTTGACCGGTACCGCTGCCAACCAGCGCGTCGAGCGTCAATGACCGGACGTCATCGATGGTCAAATGAACTTCACTCATGGCGTCTCCTTCGACCCTGACCTGATCAGGGTTCGTTTCAATAGATTGTTTTATTCGAATCGGTGCGGGGCGCCCTACAATGCATTACCGGCGTAGGAGCGGCGCCCCCGCCGCGATTGTCGATATATTCCTAGTCGTTGTCGTCGAGTCCGGCTCCCGCACCAAGTGCCCGGGACCTTGCCGTGGGTTCCACCAGGGTCAGATCCGCAAAAGCCTTCAAC
>CAMYOI010000700.1 GCA_947259955.1 uncultured Gammaproteobacteria bacterium | reverse complement strand
CTCAGCGAGCTTTTTGATGATTCGGACGCACCGTCTGAGCAACAGAAAACCGCTGGGTATACTCAATACGTTTTGTTTCAGGCAAATGCGGACCTTCATTTACTGCAGGCAATTATGTTCGGCACGCCTGTAAACTTTGTTCAAGGCGTATCGCAATTTCGCTGGCAGCTATTCCAAACGACGAGAACTTTCAAACCCCGAATGGTAACGACGATCGAGTCTGGCTATCAGATCAGATTTCCTTCGATGATATGGGAACTGCTAATTACGTAACAGGGGCAGGTGTATTTCTTGAAGAAAGCGCGTACTACTGGCTATCGTTTCAGATTCTTAATGTTGACTGGTTACAGTCGGTCTATATTCGAGATGTCGCAAAACCGCCCGCTTTCTTGAGCAGCGACGGCCTTTTCACTATTTTTGGAGAAGGTCCGGTTCCTACACCCGGTGGAAACAGTTTTCCGGCACTCTCCTTACGGGTAAGGCAAGTCCCCGAACCCGGCACCCTCGCACTGCTAGGCATCGGTCTATTTGGCATGGGCCTAGCGAGACGCAGACGTAAAATCTGACATCAACAGTTAGTAAAGCCCCGCCCTAGTGGCGGGTTTCTGGTGGGCGGTCCAGCCGCTGATGGACGATCTTGGCGGACTCATACTCTGCGTTAGGAATCCAGAGATTGTGGCTTCTAGCCGGGAGTGCGAGGTTCTGAGAGCGGATTAGGCCGCCACCCTTCAAGCTGGAAATTGACCCCAACCTAGCTCAATACCGTCGGCAGGCTTTACAGAAAAGCGCCTGCGTATTCATGGTGCATCTGCAAGTCGCTGTAATGCCGAAATATTTGATTTCGGCACGTTTTTTGCTGCTCCTAAAGGAGTGGCTCGTTGGGAGCAAGGCGATGCGACAAATAGAGCAAATGGTTAGGGAGCCTCAGAACCAATGAAAACCTCCATAAGAACCGTTTTTCTAGTCTCTTTGTTCCCGATCGCTTCTGCGCACGCCGGATTGATCACTCAGATTCATCCGTTTGATTTCACAACGCCTATCGTGACAGGCGCTGGTATTACTAACGCAGACACGAGCTTTCAATTCTTCGATGCATTTGATCCGGCGTCAGGGTCTCTAACATCAGTGAATGTTTCAATCAACGGGCTTGTAGTCGTCACCGCCGCGCTACCATTCAATCAGGTCTGCTCTTTTGGTTGCGTTCCGGTTCCACTTCTTTTCGATCTCACTATCGAACACGACTACGGTTTAGGTTTTTTTACAAATCCTCAAGTACGGTATACCGGAAGCGCCAGCGGCCTGCCCGGTGGTTACGCTAGCGTAACTAGTTACAATCACTCAATGTCGTTTACCGAGGTAACCGATTTGGTCGGGATAACTCCGGTTTCATCGTCGGCTACATCATCGGGCGTTATTGGGACCGTTGCTTCCACTTTGATTCCTGCGATAGGTGCTACATCGCTTCGAGACGATTTCAGCAATCCGTTTGCTATACCGATCGTGTCTATTCTACCCACGCATACCTACTCGCTAATCGGTGGTGTGGGCAACGGAGGTCCGGTATCAGGTGTTATAACATCCCAAGGAGCAATTACGTTGTCGTATGTCTTTGAAGATGCGCCCATATCAGTCCCCGAACCCGGCACCCTCGCACTGCTAGGAATAGGTTTGTTTGGGATGGGCGTAGCCAGGCGTAGAAAGAGCAGATTACGGCGATGACTAGACGTTTAATCCAGACATCTATTGTGCTGTCGGCTTTGCTTGCATGTCATGCGGCCACGGCAGTCGTTATCGAGGTGACGTATCCTGAACAAGATATTGTCCGTGCTGTGCTGTCTGAAATTGATGCTGTAGATGATCGTGTCTACACAATCAGATTCGACGAAGATGGAGAAGCCAAGATCATATTCGGGGATGGCGTTCATGGCGCCAGGCTTCCGACTGGCGCCTCGAACGTCGTGGCCTCTTACCGCTTTGGAGGGGGAATCGGCGGCGATATCGTCAACGAGTACGAGCTTTCCAACACAGTGTTCCCGTTTATCCCGATTTCGGACTTTTTGGACGAGGATACTGGCAAGCTAGATGCTAGTTTTATCCTACTCGGTTTCACATCCCTTACCCTCGAATTTTCAGGCGATGGACTGCGGGTGGTTGATGCAGAGGTCACTCGTGTCCCCGAACCCGGCACCCTGACACTACTAGGCATCGGTCTTTTTGGAATGGGATTAGCGAGACGTAGAAAGAAAGCAACACTGATCTAGCGGGTGAAGACCATGCGACAAAACAAACTGATAATTGCAGCACTTTTCCTGATTTCACCGT
>CAMYOI010000699.1 GCA_947259955.1 uncultured Gammaproteobacteria bacterium | reverse complement strand
GTCCGGCAGCCTAGGGATCATCATCCCGCCCTCGATCCCGATGGTCATTTTCGGCATCTCCGCATTGGGCATGGCGCCGCCTCCGGAAGCTGTCGAGAAATTCGGTGTTTTTCAATCGGTGTCCATCCCGAAGCTATTCATCGCCGGTGTGTTGCCCGGTTTGGTGATCGCGATCAGCTTGTTGATCATGAACTACATAATATGCAAAAAGCGGGGTTACAGCGGCTCGGACGAAGGCTTCTCTGCACGGAATATATTTTGCACGCTCTACAGGGCAATATGGGCGCTGCTGGCACCGATCGTTATCCTGGGTGGCATTTATTCGGGCTTTTTCACCCCGACGGAAGCCGCAATTGTCGCTATCTTTTATACGTTAGTCATTGGTTTTTTCGTCTATCGTGAGCTCGACTTTAAGGCACTCTCCCGTTCGCTTGAGACAACGACTTGGCTGACTGGTCGTGTACTGCTGATTTTGTTCACGGCGACGGTCTTCGGCCGGCTTCTGGTGGAAAATCAGATCCCGGCAATCATCGCCGAGGCGATGCTGAGCGCTACTGAGAACATTTATGTGATTTGGGCAATGCTGATCATGTTTTTGCTTTTCGTTGGCATGTTTATGGAGACTTTGGCCACGATCTTGATCCTGACACCGGTGTTGCTGCCGATCGCCTACAGTCTAGGTATCGACCCCGTCCATTTTGGTGTTGTGATGGTCTGCGCCCTAGGAATCGGTTTCCAAACCCCACCGCTCGGCGAGAATCTTTTTATTGCCTCGGGTATCTCCAATATATCGATCGAGGAGATTTCCATCAAAGCCCTTCCCTTTGCAGCTGTTAACGTGATCGCGGTCTTTATCATCGCCTTCTTCCCGGAGATCGTTCTCTGGCTGCCGCGGTTTTTTGGCTATTGATTGGGATAATGGAGTTACAAGGTACAAAAAGATGCAAATTGAAATTAAGAACGTGCTTTACAGTACCGATCTGTCGCAGAACTCGCACATTGCGTTTGGTTATGCGGCGCACCTGGCAAAACTAACCGGGGCAGATATTCATCTACTCCACGTCATCGAGAAGCTCTCCGACGACGCGGTGTTCGCGCTTCAGACCTACATTCAGGACGACAAGAAACGTCACGAAGTAATGGACGAGCGAGTCGAAAAGGCGCGCAACCGGTTGGATCAGAGACAGGATACCTTCTGGGCCGCGCAAAGTGATGCCGACCGGAAAGTGCGCAGCCAGATCAAGTCGATAAAAGTCTGCGAATCCTATCCGGCGGAGGAAATACTCAAGATGGCCGAAGAAAAAAATTGCAATCTAATCGTGATGGGTTCACACGAACGAGGCATGAGCCATACCTTTCTCGGTTCGGTCGCAAAAAGCGTTCTGCGTCGGGCGCTGGTTCCAACCCTCATCGTGCCCTTGGTTGACTCGAATTGACATGAAAGACGGGTCTTGGGTGGATCAACAATGAAAAGAGTCTTCGTTTCTATTCTGGTTGCGGTTTCGGCCCTGGGTTCCTTGGTCGGGGTTGCGGCCGCTAGCGACCCCGAGAAGATAGTTGTCGCGTACTTTCGTGAATGGCCCACTGCAAATCAGGTCGCTCAAGCCGAGAAATGGTATGACCAGGAACTCGGTATTGAGATCGAATGGCGCGCCTTCAACACTGGAGTCGAGATGGCAGATGCTATGGTTGCCGGCGAGGTGCAAATTTCTTACTCCATGGGTGTAGTACCCTTCGCCCTTGCGGTAACTGCGGGAGCGCCGATTACGGTGATCGCCGTGGCGGTCGATACTGGCGGGGCGGATAATTGCGTTATCTACAAGAAGGAGGCGATCGATCGCGCCAATGCGCATGAACTCGAGAGGCGCAAGGTTGCGGTGCCGCTTAAGACAGTTACACACTACAAGATGCTGCGTAGCCTGACTTTCCTAGGCGTTGATGTCAGCAAGGTTGATGTGGTCGACATGTCACCGCACGACATTGACGACGCCTTCATCCGGGGAGAACTCGCAATGGGTTGTTCTTGGGGTGGGCCGTTGCGCCGCATGAAAGGACACGGGTGGGAACTCCTTTCCGCCAACGAACAGGATCGACTTGGAATCCGCGCGTTTGATGTAATCGCTGTAACGAACGCGTTTGCTGCAGAACATCCCGAGCTGTTGGTTAAATTTCTGGCGGTAACCGATCGCGCCATCGAGTATCTAAACGACGAGCCGGACAAAGCCAAATCAATTATTGCGAAGACGGCGGGACTGAGCCTCAAGGAATCGAACATAGTCCTCTCTTTGTTCGATTTCTATACGCGTAACGATCAATTGACCG
>CAMYOI010000698.1 GCA_947259955.1 uncultured Gammaproteobacteria bacterium | reverse complement strand
GAGTGACTTTGCCTGTTGGACACAAGCTCTTCATTTGCATGATGAAAGTGCCATTCAGCCTCATCCTTAGCACCACTGCACTGATGCACTGAACCGGAAAACCAACCTCCGGCGGTCCAAAGTTCGGTCTCAGTGCACAAGCAAAAGGACTCCCTTTTTGAACGTGCGAGCTATGGGGGCTCAGGTCATGCCTCATACCGGCCAGGCCAAGTCCAATACGTCTGCTGTTGGAGTTGACCGCTGGGTGGGTAAGCAAATGAAAGGCACCCGTTATGGCCGCTACGGCTGAAAGCTCTTTGGCGAACCAGACTAATTTTGAGTAGTATCTCGCCGATCATTATCGACTACTAATTGAGGGCGCGCTCTCTTGCGTGGTATTTCTGGCGGTAAATATTCAGGTATATTTTTGGTTTGGAAGTCATAAGATTGGATGAGGCAGTCCAGTGTTTCGCGCAATTTCACAAGCTGATACCAGTCCCAGAGGCTTTCTTCTTGTGAACTAATCCGTCGGTTTGCCCATTTCAACATCTTTTTGAGATCATTAATCTGCATGGCGTAATTAATCCACCATAGCAAGATCAATCCAGCTTTACGTTAATGAATGGTAAACACGTGCCCTCTCGGGCAGGCAACAGCTATTCGGAGTTCTCGCGCCGCCGCACATCGGATTTATTCCGTTCAGCGCGCGCGGTGATTTCCAGTGCGATCTGCTTCAATTGTCGCTTTTTAGTCGAACTTGCCGTTCGGTAGGCGCGGCGGATTCTATTCAGCTCTCGGGCTTCCTTTTTGCCGTTTTTTGTTTCAATCCAATTCATTGCCTGATCCCCGTCTTCGCATTGCGCGGACTAGCGAACTGGTGCGCTTGTCGATTCGGCCCGTGAGCGACCGGCTGGCAGGGCAGGTTTTTCCGAGAACTGGAATTCCCAAGGCTTAGGCGTCTAGCAAAGCGTCACTCAAAACGTCATCAAAGCCAAAAGGCCCGTCACAACAAGGCCACAGTAGGCGCACGAAAGAATTGTAGCGATTATCAGGCGGTTTCGGTCAAATGGCATGATTCAGAGAATGACCCCGTGCAATCTACTCCTCAAGGATATCCTGCCCTTAGAGCCATCTTTTCCCCGGCTCTGTGGATTCCAGGCAACAGATCACCGGAGCAGATTGTCAATAACTAACGTTCGCCTTGAAGATTGATCCGGTTCATACCGGTCTAGTTGCATTTCCTTTGTTTACAGAAATGCGAAAGCCATGCACCTATTCGCCTGACAAAGCGCGACTCGTGTATCGCCTGAGAATCTGCGGGCGTCTATCTCATGAACTGGAAGGCGTTCAGAACGCAAATTCATCGGTCTTAAGACAACAGCCGATCTACGGCTTGTCGCAGATTCTGGAATTCGGCTGTTGGTGGAGGTTCAATCCCGTCGGTGGCGCCTGGTTTCCATTTGCCAGTTCTGACCAGCACGCCAATGAGCCCGGCATTAACGGCGGCGCTCGCATCAAACTCGGCATCGTCACCGATCATGGCTGTTTCGCCAACAGCTAGTCCCATCGCGTTGACGGCGGAGAGAAAGAAATCGTGGGATGGTTTGCCCAGGATCGTTGCCTGTTTGCCGCTCGCGAACTCAAGGGCAGCAACATATGCCCCTACGTCGAGGCTCATTTTACCGTTGTCATCGACAAACTTCCGATTGCTTGCGAGCGCGATCAATTCCGCGCCAGCTTCGCATGTTCACAACCAAGACCAGCGTCGATTTTGCCGAATCGCCGTCGCAAAACCTTACCGTCATGGAGCTCGTTGCGGCTGATCGTCCTGGATTATTGAGTAAGGTCGGCCAAACCTTTATAAAGCTGGGTGTCGACATACAGACCGCCAAGATAATGACCATCGGCGAACGTGCGGAAGACGTTTTCTACATTACCGACGAATCGGGCAATCCACTGGGTTCAGACGCTCAAGACCAGTTGCGATCCGCGCTGATTGATGTACTTGATAACAAGATCTCGCAAGCTGTCTGACCGGAATACCGATGCACAAACAAAAACAACTGATCGAAAAGGCATTTGACAACGGTCTGGGAACCGTAGACAGCGATGAGCTGATAAGCGCGGTGACCGATGCGATCGCAATGCTCGACCATGGCGAAGTTCGTGTTGCAGAACCAAGCGACAACGGCTGGGTCGTCAATCAATGGCTGAAGAAAGCCGTGCTCCTGAGCTTTCGGATAAATGATAATAAGGTCATTCGTGGATCACACAGTCGTTTCTACGACAAGGTATCGATGAAGTACGCGGACTACGAGGAAAAAGACTTTGCAGCTGACGGCGTACGTGGCCTGG
>CAMYOI010000697.1 GCA_947259955.1 uncultured Gammaproteobacteria bacterium | reverse complement strand
TCCGCTCCCATTAGCTCGCTAGTGCTTCGCGAATGCGCCTTGAATTCGGATGCTTGTCGCTTCGCTGAATGTCACAGAATTTACGACGGGGTACACTAGGGCGCCGGATTCGGATGTTTTTTGTGTACGGCTTCTATTGCCTGCCTGACCTCATCTGACAGTATCAGATCATCGCTTTCGATGTTTTCCCTGAGCTGCGCGCAATTGGTGGCGCCGATTATGGTGCTGGTGACAAACGGTTGCAGGTTGACGTAGGCCAATGACATCTGGCTGAATTTCAGTCCATGTTCTGCAGCGATCTCCGAGTAGAGCCGCGTTGCGGCCACCGGGATCGGATTGGTGTAACGCGTGAATCGCTTGAATTTCGGCTGGTTCAGCCTGGCCTCGGCGGGAGATTCCTTTTGCAGGTACTTCCCCGTCAGGACTCCGAAAGCCAGCGGCGAGTAGGCAAGCAGCCCAACCCGTTCACGAATAGATACTTCCGCTAGACCTACCTCGAAACTCCGATTCAGCAAATTGTACGGATTCTGGATGGAAACTATTCTCTCGAGCCGTTTATCCGAGCATTGGCGCAGATGCTCCAGGATTCCCCAGGGCGTTTCATTTGACACGCCTATCGCGCGTACCTTGCCTTCCTTGACCAGTTCGGTCAGAGCGTACAGAGTTTCTTCAATACTGATCAGATTTGACTCATCCTTATGTTCATATCCGAGTTTTCCGAAGTAATTGGCCGAGCGTTCAGGCCAATGGGTCTGATACAAATCGATATAATCGGTCTGCAGCCGTCGAAGGCTGCTTTCCGCGGCGGCGCGTATATTCACCCGGTCAAGTCTGGTGCCCGCGTTCCTGATGTGCGGCATCCAGTCAGCGCACGGCCCCGCAACTTTGGTCGCGATAACAACCTGCTCGCGATTACCCGTTTTCTTTATCCAGTTTCCAATGAGCCTCTCGGATTCACCGTACGTTTCCTCACGGGAGGGGACGGAATACATTTCCGCGGTATCGATGAAGTTCACTCCCATGTCCAGCGCCATGTCGAGTTGGTCATGGGCCTCCGATTCGGTGTTCTGCTCTCCCCATGTCATCGACCCGAGACAGATCCTGCTGACTTGAATTTCGGTATTACCCAGGGTGTTGTAGTTCATATCGTTTTTCCGGCTTATTGTGGTTTTTAAAATCCCGCATATAGGACGCGATCGATCGTAATGGTCGAACTCGCATCATATCGGGACGCATCGGAGAAAAAATAAACAATGGTGCCAATCCGGGACATCCGGCCGACCGAATTCGCACGGGAGGATTTACGGCACCGTGCGAAGAAACGGTCGATTCCGTCGAAATTCGTTACAACGAGGTTGTACATGTATTAACCTGTAGGTCCAACCGAAATAGGACGACTTGTGTTACACATAGTATTTTTTCTGGCGCTGGGATTATAACTGCCGGAGACGGTTAACGTACTGAACCGGGCGCTGATACGAAATACGCATATGATTGATTCGCAACAGAAAATCGAGTCCCGGTGCTTGAAGGATCGCATCGTGAACGCGGCGTTGGAGCTGGCCGAGGACTCGTGCTGGGAAGCGGTGCGCCTGCACCAGGTTGCAGATAGAACCGGCACGACGCTGAACGATCTGCGTGTGGTCTTCAGGGAAAAAGAAGAAATCGTTGATGCCTGGTTCGATCGGGCGGACCATGCCCTGCTTGAACTTGCCGGAGACATCGCCTTCTATGAGCTCGATAAAGAGCAGCGCATCCATCGAGCCATTATGACCTGGTTCGCCGCCTTGTCAGAGCACCGTAGGCCCACACGCCAGATGATTTTCAATAAGTTTGAATTCGGTCATCTTCATTACCAGGTGGTTGGGGCAATGCGCGTTAGCCGAACGGTGCAGTGGATCCGGGAGGTGGCGAGACTGGAGGACGTCCTGCCATGGCGCGCAATGTCTGAGGCCGGAATGACTGCAATTTACCTTGCGGCTTTCTGCTACTGGATGTTCGATAACTCCGAGAATGCGCACGGAACCAGTCGCTTTTTGGAGCGGCAGCTCAAGGCTGCGCGGCCGCTCGCAGGGATTGGTGAGCTATTTATCCGGACTGCGCGGTGACTCTGTTTTCTTCCGGACCGCTTAGCGAATTGATAAATTCATAGACCTTTCCCCACAGCAGTTTCCCGCCTTCGGTAAACAGATCCTCGTGTCCGGCGTTGGGAATATCCAGGCGAGTCAGGGGGCTGCGGATCGCCTTTTCGAGCCTGTGGCTCATTTCGTAGGGAACAACTATGTCCTGTTTGCCGTGCACCAGTAAAATTGGTGACGAAACCTTCCTGATCCGTTC
>CAMYOI010000696.1 GCA_947259955.1 uncultured Gammaproteobacteria bacterium | reverse complement strand
GCTTGTTATCGCGCTGATTGTATTCCTGCTGAATGTTTGGGGCATGCCGTGGACGGAGATCAAGACGGCGTTTCTGGGGCTGGTCTACGGAGCCGAGATCGGAGGCCACACTTTCTCGCTGATCAATGTCGGCCTGGCCCTGGGCACATTTATCCTGTTGATGCTGATCGTACGGTTGATGCAGGGCGTCCTGTCCAACCGTATTCTGGTGCAGACCCGCCTCGACGTCGGCGTTCGGGACGCCGTTACCGCCGGCGTGGGCTATGTCGGTGTCGTAATCGCCGGACTCGTCGGCTTATCGCTCATCGGTTTCAATTTCGGCGACATCGCGCTCATCTTCGGCGCGCTTTCAATCGGCATCGGTTTTGGGCTGCAGCACGTCGTCAACAACTTCATCTCCGGGCTGATCCTGCTGGTGCAGCGGCCCATCAAGGCAGGCGACTGGATCGTGGTGGGCTCGGGTGCGGACGCCAGCGAGGGTTACGTCAAGAGAATCAACGTGATTTCGACGGAAATCACGACATTCGACAACGCCACGATCATCGTGCCCAACAATCAGTTGATGACCATGGAAGTGATGAACTGGACCCACCGGGGCCGGCTGGGCCGCGTCAGGGTACCGATCGGTGTGTCTTATTCCTCGGAACCTGAGAAGGTGCGGGAGATACTCATGCGGTGTGCGAGAGAAAACGCCAGCGTATTGAGCCGTCCGGCCCCCAACGTGATCTTCAAGGCGTTTGGCGAGAGTTCGCTGGATTTCGAGCTGAGGGTGTTCATCCGGGATATCGACTACGTGTTCAACGTCGCCAGCGAACTGCGCTTCGCCGTCAAGAAAGCGCTGGATGAAGCGGGGATCGAGATTCCTTTCCCGCAGCGGGACGTGCACGTCAAGAGCATGCCCCTGGGGAGCGCGAACCTGCCGGCTTGAATACGCTGACCCGCGGTGCGGGTCAGCGCGTTTATTATTTTACTAGGGATTGGTTATCTGCGGCGCGGCGAGGCCGTCCTGTCCGGCGAAATAGGCTGCAAGGTCCTCCATGTCCTGCTCCGACAGGCTGGCGACCAGACCTTTCATGACCGGGTTTTCGCGCTTGCCGGATTTGTAGTCCTTGAGCGCGCGGACGATATAGTCGGCATACTGCCCACCGATGATCGGTGCCTGCGCCGTTTCGAAGGTGTTGATGCCGGTGGTGCCGTGACAGGCCGCGCACACCGTCGCTTTTTGCTGACCCACCAAGGCGTCGCCGCCGCCATATGCCGAACCGCCCGCCATTAGAAGCGCGATGCCCAATAGTGCCTTTTTTATCGAATTCATCACTCTCGGTCCTATTCCGTTTTTATGTCTTTGAGAGACGAAAAATATGCCGCTACGTCAGCCATATCCTCGTCCGACATATCAGCCGCCTGGGCCTGCATCGTCGGGTGGGAACGAAGTTTGTTCTTGTATGCCTGCAGGGCATTCACAATGTAATCGACATGCTGGCCGCCAAGCTTGGGCACGCGGTAACCCGGGTAGGCGTTGCGCATGCCGGGTGCACCGTGGCATCCCATACAGGTTTGCGCCTGCAAACGACCGTTCTCGACGTCGCCGGCGGCCATGGCGGAAGGCGCCGCTACCGTGCCGGCAATAAGCGCAGCGCAACACAATGCGCGAATCATGGGGTAACCTCCAAAAAACAGTGGTATTTTTGTGAGGCAAGACTTTAAGGAACCGAGGCAATCTGTGCAAGCTTAATCTGGAAAAAATCCGGAATCGCGCTTCTAATTGCGCTCCAGGACCGCGCCGAGTTCGAAAAATCCAGTCGAATGCGCAACCGCCTCGGGCTCGGAATCCGGCCACAGCCAGGTGTCCGTGCCGAACAGTTCTCTCATTGCTTCGATATCACAGTGAAACGGGGGTCCACCTTGCCGGTTCGTCTGCATGAAAAGCGCAAACAGGCGCCCCCCCGGGGCTAGCCATTGCACCAACCGGCGCTCATAGGCGGACCATTGAGCGGGCAGCAGCGCGCAAAGGGCGGTTTGCTCGTAAATAGCGGCGAAAGGGACGTCGGGACGCCACCTGAAGAAATCGGTTTGCACCAGCGTTGCAGTAAATCCGGCCGCATCGAGCTTGCCGGTTACCGCTTCGATTGCCCGCGGGGCGAAATCGATTGCGGTTACGTCGAATCCTCGTCTGGCCAGCTCGACGACTTCATAACCACGACCGCACCCCGGAATCAATATACGGCAGGGGGTGAGCGCTCCCGCATCCAACCAGCGAGTCAGCGCCGGGCTCGGGTTTCCTCGATCCCAGGGCGTGACGTCGTGCTCGTAACGAACTTCCCAGAATTGCCGTGCATCTGACTC
>CAMYOI010000695.1 GCA_947259955.1 uncultured Gammaproteobacteria bacterium | reverse complement strand
CTCCTTGCGTACGTGGTGGTGTTTGGCCGCCGGCACTTGCTCCGACTGATGCGTTGTTACATCGACTATTATCACGAGGACCGTTGTCACTTGGGTCTGGACAAAGACGCGCCAAACGAACGATCCGTGGCGCCGCGACCATCAGCCACAGCAAATGTTGTGGCGATATCACGATTGGGCAGATTACATCATCGCTACGAATGGCGCGAGGCGGCCTGAGGCGGTGTTCACTTGCGTGACTAACCTCTATCGGATGAATAATGACGAGCAACAACATAGGAATTCGTTCATCTACCCAATTTCGCACGATGCTTTTAGGGTACGATGCATGTTGCCATTGACATCGAATTGCAATTAACTCCGTAAATAGAGTATACTATAGTTACAGAGTATTTGAGTATATTCACCATGGCGATAGCACAACGTAGCGAACCCACAGTTTCTGAAGATCAAATCAATCGCGCGGCACTGCAGGCGTTTTTCGGTATTGCCGAGGATTGGAAGCTCACTAACGAGCAACAACGTATCTTGCTAGGTTCACCGGCGGAGAGCACCTTCTTTAAATGGAAAAAACTCAAAGACGGACGGTTGTCCTTAGATACTCTGGATCGAGTGAGCTACGTCATGGGTATCCACAAAGCCTTGCGTATTATCTTTGGCGACGTCAAATCCGTAGAGCGTTGGGTTCACGCACCTAATGATGCACCGTTATTCGGTGGTCGCAGCGCGATATACTTCATGACCGAATCAGGACATCTGGAAGACATCGCCATAGTGCGACGTTATCTCGATGCCGAACGTGGCTGGTAAGTTACCCCCCACCGTCACGCCTTCAAACTCGGGGTGGCGCCAGCATTTTCGACTGGTGGCATCCCAGTTTCCGCCTATCTCACTGTTTGAAGACTATGTCGATGCCGATTTATTGCACGCCGCGTTCCTGATCGAAGCTAGGACCAATCCCCGCTTACGCGGTGAAGCCGGTGAGCTCTCACTGGTGGCGAAGGAAGATTATGTATTAGGGCAGGGTGCATCCCCGGTGATGGCTGCCTTCACCCATATCGGTAAATCCAGCCGTTTCACCGACGGGAGCTTTGGTGTGTACTACGCAGCTAAAACCCTCGATACCGCCATTACTGAAGTCAAGTTTCATCGCGAGCGCTTCTTGAGCTTCACCAAAGAACCACCGCTACAACTGACCTTACGCAGTTATATCGGCAAGATAAAGAAACCATTGTTAGATATTCGGTCAAAACCCTACAAACAATATCTCAACCCGGACATCAAGACTTATCCACGTTGTCAGAAGTTCTCCGCCAGGCTGCGCGCAACCAGCGTCTTCGGATTATTGTATCCCTCGGTCAGACACAAAGGCAGTGAGTGCGTAGCGTTTTATCGCCCTCCGGCGGTCGGTATTCCTGTACAAGGCAAACATATTGCGATGCATTGGGATGGTGCAACCATTTCCGGCGTTTATGAATTGAAGAAAATGAGCCAATGACCATTCACTGCCAAGGGTGTCGTTCCTAAAAAATCATCTGCGCAGGCCGTATGGGTGCTTCGTTCATACGCTGTTGCAGATGTCACGAAAAATTACACGTACTCAGGGGTTTAGGTACAGTCTAGCATGCACCGAATCCAGAGGAGTGCCCGATGACCAGCCCATCATGTCCGAACGAAGCGTGCATACCAAGCATTGGTAGCCCGGCGAAAGTTGTCCGTCACGGATTTTTCCGTGTCCGGTGCGGTCGACGCCGACGTTACCGCTGTCGTGGCTGCGGACTTACCTTCTCGGCGCGGACGAACACGCCCTACTTCGGTCTAGGGTGCTCGTCTCGTACATTCGAGCGGGTCGCCCATTTGAGTGTCGAAGGCATGAGCTGTGCCGCGATCGCACGGATCGAAGGTATTGCCTGGCATACGGCCGACCGATGGCTGGACAAAGCAGCAGGGCTCGCTCAACGGTTTAACGAACGCAACATTTACGGGATCCCCCTCGTGGAGCTTCAAGCCGACGAGCTGCGAACGTTCGTTCCCTGCAAAGCAAAGCCCACCTGGGTTTTTACGAGCATGGAAGTGTGCTCACGACTGTGGTCTTCAACGGTCGTCGGGCGGCGCAGCTACGCCAACACGAAAGCCCTGTTCAATGATACACTCCATCGCGGCGAAGTTGTCGGAATTCCATTGATTATGACAGATGGCTTCGAGTTCTACGAACGCGTAATCCATAGGCTGCTCGGTGTTGCTTGCATCTACGTTCAAGTGATTAAGACTTGGCGGAAAGACCGCGTCACGCGAGTGGATCGTCGAGCGATTATCGGCACGACCCGACGATTGGAGAAACCGCTCCA
>CAMYOI010000694.1 GCA_947259955.1 uncultured Gammaproteobacteria bacterium | reverse complement strand
GTATTGTATGTAATATGGTTTGCTTTGTATAATACTAGGTTTTGCAGTATTTGGTGCAATGGCCTATGTGGGTAATCTTGGTGGCAAAATTAGGCACAACGAGATACGTAATGATTATCAGTCAGGATCGGATTTGCCCATGGAACCACATTTAGAAGAGCAGCGGTAAATCGAAAACCGCGGGATTCATGGACCCGTTAGCTTTCATTCCCTGGCCCTCGCTCGCGGTCCTCGTCCAGGCGTCGTCTCAATTCCTTAGCATCGAGTACGAGGGCCTCGGCTACGGTCAGGGCTGAATAAAACACCCGGCGTCCGAAGCGGAGTTTGTTGCGCCGCAGGTAGAGCACGTTGGGTTCACGCCCCCGCCGCATGGTGTTACCCAGGCTCTCTGATGAGGTGCTCAGAGCGTCTGCGACATCATCGCGCCGCAGCAGCGGTCCATACGCCTCAATCAGTGCTCTATTCATTGCTTCCAACGATTTACTGGTTTCACTATTCATCAATGGTTTCCTTCCAGGTCCCAACAGAATCGGTGACGATGGAGCAGGAGGACCTGGATGGGAATCTGCTAACCAGTCGCCGAACGAATACCTCGATTTGCGTACATATCCGATACCTCCTCGGGATCGGTGAAGATGTGAGAACTCGACGCTGATAACAGCGCGCACAGTCCATCGCGACAGAACGACGCCCATAGGGTGGGCCCGGTCTGGCGACCTGACAGAGTAGAAAAGCGGGTCTCCCGACATAGACGTCGGGAGACCCTGCGTAACCTAGGATTGAACTGTAATCAATCGATTACAGAACCTGGGAATAGCTTAAGATTTGCGCGCGGCGCAAGGGTAATCACCGCGCTGGCAAGCCGCTACACCTGGAAGGTTGAGAATGCGTTCACCGAGTCTCTATCGCGGCATGCTGCGATCCGGACTCGCGAAAACGCTTGGTGGAGGATGAACACATGACCGTAAGGCCAACGCACCTGTTTCAGTGTTCGAGCAAGGTACTTTGTTGGGGTAATTTTAACCCGCTTAGACGTTGCTGGCAAACGTAGCTGTGAGTTCGACCAAATGCTTTGGTGATGTTTGCTCAAGTTTCCTTGTGTTTGCATACAGCGCGCTCAAAAGAGGACGTACAATTGCACCAGCGCGTAAACCAATCGGTACGTTCGTACTATGGTAACTTCGATCAGGGTGCAGGATTACAATCGCAATCAAGCTAATCCGTTTACCTGCATCGAAAGCAAACGCTGTCATTCAATCCGCTCACAATCAACTGGATTTTGTTGTGCCTGTGGGTCCCGAAAAGCTGTGTCGGCTGTTTTTGTTGATGTTTTTGCCGAGGTCGGCCATTCTCTGAGTCATGCGTCGACTGGCCCAATTTATGATCTCGCTGTTCGCTTCCAGCGTCCGGACTCGGTTGTCTCTGCAGTTGGAGATTGCAACGTTGAGGCATCAGCTATCCGTGTACCAGCACGAGCAACGCCGACCGCACATTACCCGGGCCGATCGTCTACTTTGGTCTATCGTGGCGCGGCTATGGTCGGATTGGCGGGGCGCATTGTATTTCGTTCAGCCACGGACGGTAACGCTTTGGCAGAAGCAGCGTTTTCGTGACTATTGGCGATGCCTCAGTCGGACAGACCTCGGTGGTCGTCCGCAGATCGCTCCTGAGTTACGGCGACTGATCAGACGGATGTGGCAAGCCAATCCGACGTGGGGCTCGCCGAAGATCGTCGCTGAGCTCGCAATGCTTGGAATCGACGTTGCCAAGTCAACTGTAGAAAAGTATCGGCCCAAGCGATTCGGACCTCCATCACCGACGTGGAAAATATTCCTAGACCAGCATGTTCGAGATCTGGTATCGATAGACTTTTTCATTGTCCCGACTGCCGCGTTTCGGGTGTTGTTTGTCTTCATCGTGCTGGCCCACGACCGACGGCGAATTGTTCACTTCAACGTGACGGAACATCCCACGGCGCAGTGGGCTGCGCAACAGATCGTCGAAGCGTTTCCATTTGATACTGCTCCCAGTTATCTGATTCGAGACGGCGATGGCATATATGGTGAGCGTGTTACGCGGAGGATTGAAAGTCTGGATATCGACGAGGTCATTACGGCACCGGCGTCGCCTTGGCAGAACGCCTACGTGGAACGGGTAATTGGAAAGCTACGCCGAGAACTCTTTGACCACGTCATCGTCCTCAACGAACGGCATCTCAAGAGGCTTATGTCTTCGTATCTGGATTACTATCATCCGTGGCGAACACACCAGTCCTTGGATCGCGACGCACCGGACGGTCGTCCCGTACGAGCAGCGAATCCTTGTAACGTTGTTGAATTCCCGGCCGT
>CAMYOI010000693.1 GCA_947259955.1 uncultured Gammaproteobacteria bacterium | reverse complement strand
AAGAGAATAAGAAGAGAAATCACAATACCTAAGATGGTGACTACCAGAAAAAAGAATGCGCTATGCTTATCGAGACATGATTGATTTCCCAAAATAAAGGCCAAGGCGGCAAATATCTGCTCCTCGGTCCTGGCCAGTCTGTGCCAGACACTCAAGGTTTTACCATTGTGCATTCGCCGACGAATAACATCATGCACGGGATCCGTGTTCTCGTCACCGACCCGGCGGCAGCCCAGAAGTTGCGTGACAGTTATCAGACCTATCCTTACAGTAAACGGGATAATCCCTCTCGCATACGCATCGTGACGCCCGACGGCAAAAAATCAGCGGTTTGGCAACCGCGGGGCCTAGCTTACTGGAAGCTGCTCGCCAAAATCGTGAATGAGGAACCGGTACACGAGCGTGATCGCATCATGGTGGCGACACTCAAACCACTGGGCATCGAGAAAGGCAAACAGTTTGAACCGGATGCCCGGCAAAAGAAGATCCTGGACGATGCCAGTCTGGTCGGTGAAGCGATGGCTAGGAGCCTCAGCTATGCCAAACGCCAGAAAGAAGCTCAGCTCTGGCCGGGCACGCACTGGAAGAACGCCGTGCTTCTGGAGGCAAACCAGGAAACAGAAAACCACACCTCACTCGACGAACGCACGGCCTGGTTCTATGAAGCCGTAACACTTTCTGCAGGCATGACCACCAAGACTCCCGGCGTGGGGCAGGCCTACATTGGCGTGCAGAAGGACAAGATCGGACAGTGGCTAATGGGTGAAAACAGCTACAGGTTACGTGTTCCGGCCAACGCGCCAGTCAAGCAATTCTGGTCTATGACCTTATACGACACCGAGACACGCGTCTTCATTGATAACAAGCATGAGATACCAGCCCGCGATTCGCGCATGGACCTTATCAAGAATGCAGATGGTTCGGTAGATCTCTATTTTGGGCCCACTCCCCCCGAAGGTAAGGAGATGAACTGGGTGCCGACGCTGCCGGGAAAAGGTTGGTTTGCCTATTTCCGGTTCTATGCACCGACAGGGGCCTACTTCGATAGAAGCTGGCAATTACCAGATATCGAAAAAGTGGCCAATTAAGCTGGGTTAACAAATCAACTATGAAAAGATTATTCCTGCCGATTGTCGCCACAATGATTTTCACACTTGCGGGTTGCCAGCACGAAACAGAGTCCGCTACAGAGAACAAACCGGAAGTGCGAGCCAAACCAGAAACAGCGACCGTAGCGGAAGTACCCGCGCGACCAAGTGACGCGGAGCTAAATGCCTACAAGGTCTACCATCATGCCCGCTACATGGTGCAGACAGCAGAAAAAGCCGGCGGCACTAATAAGCTGCTCCACACCAGAAAACTCCCTACTGAGGGGACTGATGATGTCGTCACGCCCGCCCTTGATCATCTGTATTCAAAGGCCGTGATTGACCTGAGTAGTGGTCCCGTCACCGTGGAGTTCCCCGAAGGTATTACGGATCGTTACTGGTCAATCCACGTCACTGATCAGGAGCATTACACGATCTTTTACCAGATCCGTCCGGTGGGTGCGTTCACATTTGTCCGTAAAGGCGAGAACATGGAAGTGCCAGAGGGTGCGACGGTGATAGAGTCCCCTGGAGATTATCCGCATCTCTTTATACGCACTCAGGTGCAAACGCCTGATGACCTAGCTAATACGGTGGCCATTCAGGACCAGATTAAACCCGGTAGGTGCATAAATATGGCGGTGTATCTCGATGAAACCGTTTTATATAAAGGCTATTCGGGGTGTGATAACTGTGTTGCTGGACCTCACCGATAGTGGGATCCAGAACATGTGAAGAATGATACAAGAAAATAGTTTTCGGTCATAAAAAAAACGGTCCCTGAGTTGGTAATATTGGTGGTACCACACCGTCCAACACGACCAAGACCGTTTGCATGAAGTGTAGCAAAGCCGCCATTCATCGTAAAACCCACTGCATTCCCGAGATCAAGTTTGAGGATCAGCGACTGACCTCGTTCGCCGGATTGGTTGTGTTCCAGTCGCTGTTCAGCCGTATCGGTCTGAAGCAGCAATTGGCTGGTTGTTTCCGTCATCTGAGAGTCAGTCCGATCTATGGTCACGGTGTCATCGTTCTGTTGCTGACTGTCCATCTGCTGTTGGGCTATCGCCGACTCCATGATATGCGCTATTACCAGGGTGATCCCATGGTGTGCCGCCTGCTGGGACTTGAACACCTGCCGGATGTGGCTACCGTCAGCCGCGCGCTGGCAGGTATGGACAGCCAGAGCGTAGATAAGCTGCGCCAACTCAGCCGGCAGCGGGTGCTGGAACAGATCCGTCATTTGGGGCTGGCCCGTATCACTCTGGATTTCGACGGTTCTGTCTTGTCCACTGGTCGCTTTGCCGAGGGCACGGCGGTGGGTTTCAACAAAAAGAAGAAAGGACAACGTAGCTACTATCCACTGTTCTGTACCGTCGCCCAGACGGGCCAGGTGCTCGATGTCTGGCATCGTCCGGGCAATGTTCATGATTCCAATGGCGCCAAGGCATTCATCCTGGCCTGTATAGGGGAGATAAAGGCTATTTTGCCGCATTGCATTATTGAGGCACGCATGGACAGTGCCTTCTTTAGCGATGATATTGTCGGCATGCTGGACAGCCAAGGGGTGCAATTTACTATCAGCGTTCCGTTTGAACGTTTTACTGCGCTCAAGGGATTGATCGAGAATCGAAAGCGTTGGCGTCGCCTGAACGGTCAGTGGAGCTTCTTCGAATCGAACTGGAAGCCTTCGAGTTGGCGTGATCGATATCGCTTTGTGTTTATCCGCAGCCAGAACCGACAACAATATAAAGGCGCAGTCCAACTGGACCTGTTTATCCCCTACGCATACGGCTATGACTTCAAGGTGATCGTCACCAACAAACGATTCTCGGCCAAAAAGGCACTGGCCTTCCACAACGGGCGGGGTGCCCAGGAAGGCGTCTTTGCCGAACTCAAGTCGCACACACAAATGGACTACGTGCCGACCCGTAGAAAAGCGGGCAATCAAGTCTACCTCCTCTCGGCCGTTCTCGCGCACAACCTCAACCGGGAGTTACAGATGTGCTGTTATGACCGGCAAAGAAACACCACCGAAAAGCGTGCCCCCCTGTGGCAATTCGAGCAACTGGGCACCTTACGGCGTAAAATCATACAGCGCGCCGGGCGGCTAACCAGACCACAAGACAAACTCACATTGACCATGAGCGCCAATCCCACAGTGAAATCCGAGCTGTTGCATTATCTGGATGTCTTCAAGCCAGCTGCTTGATCTCAAATCCGTCAGATTTTTTGCAATGATTCGGTTTATGCCTGCATACTGACCAATCGGAAAGAGGACCAGACCGACGACTTCTGGTGGTTCATGGTAGGCAATCACCTGACCTGGCTCGATGACGAGAACGGCAAGGCGCTCAGCCCGACCGAACTGGAGAAACTCGCACCTGATCTCAAGGATCTAAAGAATGACGCCTACCGGACCTGGTCGCGCTGGGTGCGGGACAGCTGCGGTTATGTAAAGGCCGGTAACGATTGTGTGCCTGCCAGCTACCCGGCAGGTGCCGCCTATTTCATGGAGTTCCTTTGGGCGGCCTACCTGGAACAGAACATGCCGGGGCACGATAAGATCGACAAACTCTCCGACAAGGAGATCAAAGGGCTTCTCCAACAGGCCATCGAGCTCGCCCAGGGCCCCCAGGCCTTCCTGGAAAACCTCCCGGGTTACAGCGACGGCGCGGTGGTTCCGGTGATGATGGTGGAAATAGAGGGTGGCTGTGAAAAAGACTGACAACGTGATCGCGAGCGGTAGTCGATAGTTCAATCACCGCTGCCTGACGTTGTCTGTTCGCCCGTGGGCGGGCGCAGCCGGTACATCTCCAGCACCTGGCTGATGCTTTGGCGAAGGGCCGCCGCCAGAGCATCAGCCTGTTCCGGGTCGTAGGGAAGCCACCGTCGCGTCTTCAGGTCGATTGGCACATCGCTTTCGCTCTAAGCCAGGTTGATTACCTGTCGGTCCCGAATACTCATGCAGCCTTTGGCAGATAGACATGGTGAAGGCCATGGACGACCGGGAATTCAACAACGTTGCAGGGTTCCGCTGCTCGTACGGGACGACCGTCCGGCGTGTCGCCATCCAAGGACCGGTGTGTTCGCCACGGATGGTAGTAATCCAGATATGACGACATGAGCCTCTTGAGATGCCGCTCGTTGAGCACGATGACGTGGTCGAAAAGTTC
>CAMYOI010000692.1 GCA_947259955.1 uncultured Gammaproteobacteria bacterium | reverse complement strand
CGGCGGAAGTCCGCCATCATCATTTCTATGTCGCCAACCTGACGCCGTTTCTCCTCAACGTGGAAACGATGCAGGCGCAAAAGCGTGTCTTTAGACCGCATGGAATGCCTCACTCACTAAACGCAACAAACAAAATCAACCGGAAGAACAGGTATTTGAACAAGCTTTGCTGGTCAGATTCAATCGAATCAACTAGCGTCTGTTTATCCAGTTATCATGAGTATGATGAACGATCAGGCTTAAGGGGCGGTAAACGAAAACACCGTGCCTGGCTTTTTGATTCCGACGACGGCTTTTTGAGATTTCTGCCTTTATGAATATGCAACCGCAAAATCAGCGACGGCGAGCTGAAAAAGTGACAAGCAGTCTGAACAAATGAACCCAACCGGTTCTAATTTTTGAGGGAATTAGGTTTTGTTAACCATTTGGCGTTTATCGTGACCATAGAGTTAATCAGGCGTTTTGATCTGGTCGGCACGGCCAACTAATTCAGGCAGAAAGTTCCACAAGGGCCATCGCCCGGTGCGGGACAAGCATACTTAAGGGGTTACGGATGAGAGTTCTGTTGATTGAAGACGACTCTGCAACAGCGCAGAGCATCGAACTGATGCTCAAGTCGGACGGATTTAACTGTTACACTACGGATCTGGGTGAAGAAGGCGTCGATCTCGGCAAGCTTTATGACTACGATATTATCCTTCTCGACCTCAACCTGCCGGACATGAGCGGCTATGATGTGCTCAAGACGCTGCGGGTGGCCAAGATCAACACGCCCATCCTGATCCTGTCCGGCATGGCCGGTATCGAGGACAAGGTGCGCGGCCTGGGCTTCGGCGCAGATGACTATATGACCAAGCCGTTTCACAAGGACGAACTGGTTGCCCGCATTCACGCGGTTGTCCGCCGCTCCAAGGGTCACTCCCAGTCGGTCATCATCACCGGCGAACTGCAGGTCAACCTGGACACCAAGACCGTGGAAGTCGGCGGCCAGCGGGTTCATCTGACCGGCAAGGAATACCAGATGCTGGAGCTGTTGAGCCTGCGCAAGGGAACCACGCTGACCAAGGAAATGTTCCTGAACCATCTTTATGGCGGCATGGACGAGCCGGAACTCAAGATCATTGACGTGTTCATCTGCAAGCTGCGCAAGAAACTGGCAGCCGCAGCGGACGGCCAGAACTTCATCGAAACGGTTTGGGGCCGTGGCTACGTGCTGCGTGAAGCTGAAGAAGTTGCCGCCTGACACGAGCGAATATCAAGTGCGGACCTGAAGGGTGCCAGATGCACCACGGACGGAACCAGAATACCCCCGGCGAGGCTCTGCCGGGGGTTTTTTGTTGAGCATACACAAATGGCCCTGGTTGCCGGGCTTGTAACAAACCCTGCGCCCGTGTCATTTGATATTATGAACAATCAAATCCTGCCGGGACTGCGCCCATGAGCAAGACCGACCTGCCGATTCTCGAGCAACGTCGCATAGAAGCCAATATCATCAAGCCGATCTACGAAGAGATGAAGGCTGAAATCGGCGACGAAAAAGCCCGCGAGATCATTGCAGCGGCAATCACCAAAAATGCCATAGAGCAAGGTTCAGCTTACGCAAGGACCGAAGGCGGCGACACGTCGCTGGAAAGTTTCCATGCCCTGCTGCCCCAGTGGAAAGCCAATGGCGCACTGGAGGTTGATATGCTGGAAGAAACCGAAGCAAACGTGAACTACAACGTTATGCGTTGCCAATATGCTGAAATGTATAAGGAAATGGGATTGGCAGAGATCGGCCACCTGCTCTCATGCGGGCGCGACGGCACTTTCTGCGAAGGCTATGACCCGCGTATTTCCCTGATCAGAACCCAGACCATCATGCAAGGCGCATCCCATTGCGACTTTCGCTACTCGCTCAAGGATGAGGACGCCTGAGCCACAACTGCTCGTGCACTGTCCGGCCCCAGGTCTCGCCTTCGACCTCGCTTGCCAGATGAAATCCGAAGTCCTCATACAACTGCCGGGCAGCGCCCAGGCCCCTGAATGTTGTCAGCCACAACTTGCCGCCGGCAGTCTCGTCTGCAAACTCGACAGCTCTTTTCATGAGTACCCGCCCCGCGCCGGACCCCCGCAATCTGTCTGACATGATGAACCATCGCAGATGCAGACCATCGTAGGCCTCACCGGCCTTGTCATGGTCCAGTATCAGCGATCCTTCGATGGTGTCATCCCTGATCACCAGCCAGGCACGATCGACCCGATCATCATAGCGGTTAAAAAAGGTTGCACACTCAGTGGCAACCTTGGTTTCAAACGGCAGACCGAAACCCCATTCCCGGGTATAATAGTTGATGTGGTGAGCCGTGATTG
>CAMYOI010000691.1 GCA_947259955.1 uncultured Gammaproteobacteria bacterium | reverse complement strand
TTATTACGCTGCCTATCGGCGGGGTCCTGGCTGCTCTCTTCTTCTTTACATTTAAAGGGATATTTGGCTAAGGGAATGCCATACAGGGAGATTGGCAGGGACAAGCGGGCGATGACCCGTTGAGAAGGATGCACTGATGGAATCGCCCCCAGCCAATTCTCCCAACGGCCCAGCAGGGGAGCGGGCCGGTACCGACTTCGATCTATCAACCGGTATCATCGATTTCAAGGTCAGGGAGCGCAGATCCGAACTTCTGAAATACGGCTGTGAAGTCGCCGCGGCCGGGCGACGCTACCGGGAAGCTCATGATAAGGTGTTCGGATTCTCCATGCGCAGGGTCTTGTCGGCACTGCAACCCGGCATGATTCCTGACTATTCCGGGTTTGAATCAGAGCTCGATGCCATTCGGGAGGAATCCAGGCGTATCGAGCGTGATATTGATCATAGCGGCCTGGAAGATCTGCCGCGCCGCGCAAAAACGGCCATGGCGTTTCGTGACGCGCTGCTGCAGTATGCGAGGGCCGTTGCCGAGGCGGCACAAAATCTTCAACATCTGTTCCGGTGTCTGCGGCAGGAGAAGCTGGCTAACCCGGAATTCGCCGACTACAGCGAGGAACGCTTCAGGCATGACAGGGCTGTCTATGACGCAGCGGTACAGGAATACATGCGCTGGGGTGCACGATTGACGGAGCTGTCCGAGAAGCTTTAAGCTGAATGGATGCACACGAACAGTGTGGATTGAGACACCTGCCCCTCGGCGTTGGAGGATGAATTCCGGCAATGGCTAAAAAAAACGCTCTATTAGCATCGATATTCGAATCGATGGGAAAATCCGTCGATACGATAACGCCGGAGCCGGGGCAGCGACTGCGCCTGTCGGGCAGACGGTTGAGCATGCCGCTGCCCGCGCAACCGGTTGAAGTAGAACTCGGTAAGGAGCGGCTCCATATTCAAAAGGAAGTTCGCTGTGACGGATCGAGCCCGTCGAATCCCCCGGATCTGGTTGTTTTCAATCCCGATTCGGATCCGACGCGGATTAACTATGTGTTGCGCATCAAACCTGGAACCTGCCTGCACATCAGCCGGGACCAGCCGTACCAGGAGCACATGTTCAACAAACCGCGTGAAGCCTTCCGGCGCAACTTGCATGTTGAGCACGAAGGCGAGAACCTGGTGTTCCGGGATCCCGTTTCCGAATTGGGTACGTTTATCACGTTGCTCGACCAGCAAATCGAACAGTCCCCGATGATTGTTCAACGCACTAAAGTTATCGATAAAATCGTTGAAGCATATGGCGGACCCCTGGTAACGATGGATCCGGACGAGGCTCTTGACAAAATTCAGCAGGTCAATGCGTTACTTACAAAAGAATCGTTTCGCCCGCAGGACGCAACCGGTTCTCCGGGTGGCCTCTTGCAAATTCCCGAGGATGTTACGCCCGTGGTTATCGGGGACCTTCACGCCAACATCGACAATTTGCTGAAGATCCTCAGCGAGAACGCGTTTATGCAGGAGCTGGAAGCGGGAACGGGTGTGCTTGTATTCCTCGGCGATCTGGTTCAGCCGGATACGGAGCCCTACGACGAAATGGATACCTCGGTATTGATGATGGACTTTCTGTTCAAACTCAAGACGCGTTACCCCGAAGGAGTTTTCTTTCTGCGCGGCAATCACGATAGTTTCTCGACGGAGGTGCAAAAAGATCTGGTGCCTCAGGCGGTGTTATGGCGCAAGAAACTCGAGGAAATGCGAGGCGCGGAGTACCGCGAGCACATGGAGCGGTTCTACGACCTCTGCCCCGTCGTAGCGCTGTCGGAACGATTCGTTGCCTGTCACGCCGGTCCGCCGCTCGGTAAGACCAAACGGGACAAGATTATCAACATACGCCGTCATCCCGATCTGTTGCACGATCTAATGTGGAACCGTATTCGAAGACCCGGTCGTCCGTCAGGGTACAGCGCGTCGGATGTGCGTCGATTTCGTAAATCACTGAAGCTGGACAAACAGCACACCTTCCTGGTCAGCCATACGCCGTATTCGGACAAGGGCACTCTGTGGTGTGATGTTGGCGGGATCGAGAACCACCATATACTTTATTCATCAAGACCGGGTTATGTCTCGGTATTTATAGGAGTCAATAGCGCGATGGTTCCGCAGGTGTACACCGCTGAACCGATGCTGGAATGGATAAACAAACGGGCGGCTGGCGGCACCAGTAACTAGCCCGCATTTCTCACCAGGATCCCGAGCGATGGCGCAGGACAGGTGCCGATGAACGCCGGGCTGGAGTGAGATGCATAGCCGGTGCTATGGATCGAATGAAGCCCAAGTGCATCGGGGCCTGGACCAGCCA
>CAMYOI010000690.1 GCA_947259955.1 uncultured Gammaproteobacteria bacterium | reverse complement strand
GCGCTTCTGCTTTTCTATGACGCCTACCAGGATATAGGGGTAGCGCCTGCCGTTTTTACCCCGCACCACAAGGATCCCCATATCCCCGCAAACGTGAGCGGTGCTCCCCGTCTTGTTATAGACCTGGGTACCTTTGGGTATGGCCGAGGCTCCTGTGTATAGCCGATCGGGTCCCGGCAATGCCATCAGACGTTTTATTTCCGAAGCGCCCGGGATTCCGCCCTGCCAGAGTGCGTATAAAAAACGGGAGTAATCGTGAACGGAAGCCTTGTTTCCGTAGGTTCGTCCACCCGCGGGGATGTATTCCACGATCCGGATATCCTTGAATATGCCGGAGTAATTCTGCTTGAGTATGCTCTGGATCGCGGCGGGTCCGCCAACTCTGCGCATGATCCAGTTGGTGGATGCATTGTTCGAATACTGAATCATCCGCCGCATATGGCGCCGGCTCTTCGGACCGTAGCTGATGCCGTCAACCTTTACCCTGTGAAAAAACGCCAGTGCGAAGAACGGTTTGACCAGGCTCGCCGCCTGGAACTGAATGTCTTCGTTGATGCCGACCAGTTTTGCTCCCGAAGTAAAATCATAAACAGACCAGGCGGTTCGCTCGTCCCGCGTAATCATTCCTTTCGATCGCATCCGCTTGATGTATTTTTCTACCGCCAGCTCCAGGTCCCGTATTTCCTGAGACGTGGCTGGTTTGGGCAAGTTTTTGGGCAGGGGTTTGGGGAGCGGTTTTGGAATCCTGACGTTTTGTTGTGGGTAGCTGGCGACTTGTAAGTGCCCTGAATTGCCACCGGGCGTCCCCACAAATGTCCAGTTCCGCGAGCGAATGGGGGAAGCGGATTCCAGGCCACGGGCGCGCAGCAGCCGAGTGTGGGCCCGCGCCACCCGGGTCGCCCCAACGCTGTCTCCTTTGCGGTGATATATCAATCCGTAGAGCCCGGGTTTCATTGCAATCCTGAGGTTTTTCGCCACCGTGGGACCGAGTACACTGGCCACCTGTTGCCGGTATTTGAAGACGTTATTCAGGCCGCCATGCCACAAATAGGACACGTCATAGCGGGCGACACTGGCGGATGCAGGTATCGCGCCCGGGATCATCATGCCGGCGAAAATTAGCATCGCAAGAGCGCCGCGGCACAGCGCGATGAGACTTGCTTTAGCAGTCAGCACGGA
This sequence comes from uncultured Gammaproteobacteria bacterium, assembly GCA_947259955.1. Taxonomy (GTDB): domain Bacteria; phylum Pseudomonadota; class Gammaproteobacteria; order Arenicellales; family JAANXG01; genus JAHEKE01. The sequence goes on along the minus strand of CAMYOI010000690.1, from coordinate 1,190 downwards.
TGTGATCGTGTATTGATTCGCAGATAGTGAGGGACAAATTTAATTATATTTCCCTGATTTCCCAATGATTAAGAATAAGTATGGCAAACCTCTAGAGAAAAAGTGGCAAATTTATGCACTTTGGCTTGTTGTGTCGGATTTTCTGCTTCAAACAGTGAACGATGGTCAGGAATCCGTTCGTCGTACTGCATTCCGACCACATTGCACTATGAATGCCCCGATATAAACCAGGCGTCCATACCCGCCTGGTAAGAAATGCGGGCTAGAGGTCAAGACACTACCAAACCGGACTCGTCCAGTTCGGAAGACTGTGCGATCCCTTCCACCTCAACCGTCAGATGTGACACCTGTGGACACATGGCTTTGAGATCTGACTCCAGCTTGTCGATGATTTCTTCCGTTCGCTCCAGCGTCGCCTGGATCACGGCGCGGGTTTCTACATACTCGAGGACCTTTTCATCCCGCCTATCTTCAGCCACCCGCTGCAGAAGGGTCTGCTCATGTGCCTCTATGCGCTCCCTCATGGAGGCAATCATGACCTCCTCGCGCAGCTCCACCTCCGCCACGATCACGGTGTGGGTATCATCTATGATCACCGAACGGAGATCGTGATACTTATCGACTTCAGGGTGGGATTGAATAAGCCTCCTGAACGCCTGTTCGGCATCGTGGTCGCGGATGTTGGTCAGGTAACGCATGTTGATCATTCCCAGAAAAAACGCGGTAATACCCAGCATGACCGCGATAACAATCGAGAACCCGATATCCCACATGTGATCGCCGGTGATCTGGGTCAAGCCGATTCCTGCCGCCGCCATAAAAACCCCGGAGACCGCAATGGAATCCTCGAGCAGGACCGCAATCAGCGTGGGATCATCCGATGTGATCAAGTACCTGAAAGGATTCCGTTCACCATCAACCCGCATCCGGGCGAAGAATTCACGTGCGGCAACAATCAACACGTAGCCTTCAAGAATCAGCGCAATCAACAGCACTATCGCCGAGATCCAAATCGTATTGACTTCAATGCCAATGACTAACACCGAGGTCGGGCGTTCGACCACGTCCAGCTGGTGGTAGGCGTGCCAGGCATGAGCCAACCCAAGGCCGGAGCCGATCGAGAACAGGCCAATCGCGCTCCAAAGGTTCCACAGATACTTTTTCTGGCCGTGGCCGAATGCGTACTGCCG
>CAMYOI010000689.1:2468-3478 GCA_947259955.1 uncultured Gammaproteobacteria bacterium | reverse complement strand
ATCACCAAGCGGGCCACGGCGCATACGTTACGTCACTATGCCGAGTCCCGGACTATGCCGAGTACTTCAGATACCATGCTCACCCGTGTCGATGTTTCTGGTCTCAGCGCCCGTAGGATTGGTAAACCACTCGGCATAGTTTTCCTGTCTCTACAGACTGTTGAGGAAGCCGAGCAGCTGATCAGTCGGTTTATAGCGGGTCGGTCTGCCAGTGAGCGGTGTCACCTTGGCAAGCGCCTGTTCCTTCATGGCGAGTGTCGCCTCAAGATAGATTTGCGTGGTTTCCACCGATTCGTGCCCGAGCCAAAGCGCGATGACGGAGCGATCCACCCCCGACTGAAGCAGGTCCATGGCCATGGTGTGGCGCAGGCAGTGGACGGTAACATGTTTGTGTTTCAGGGTGGGGCATGTCTTGGCGGCCGCCACACAATGTTTGGTTAAGAGATAACGCACGCCATCGGCACTGAGGCGGCCGCCTCTTGCGTTGGGAAAGAGTACCCGTTCGGCACCTCTTTGCGGTTCTCGCAGCCAGGCTTTCAATACGGTGACTGTGGGCTTGGCGAGCGGAGTACAACGTTCCTTGCGGCCTTTGCCTATCACGCGGACATGGGCGCCGGTTTCCAGGAGGAGGTCCTGGCGTTTGAGCCCGGTCATCTCCGACAGGCGCAGGCCCGTCTGTACGGCTACCAGGAGAAACGCGTGGTCGCGTCGACCAAACCAGGTGTGCCGGTCCGGGGCGGTGAGCAAGGCTTCGACTTCCGGGGGCGTGAGAAATGACACCAAAGCACGGGGGAAGCGCTTAGTGGGGATAGCGAGTACTCGCTGGATCTGCGCGGCGTGATCTGGGATCTCGAACGACGCGTACTTGAAGAAGGAGCGGATTGCGGTCAGTCGCAGATTGCGACTGCGGGTGCTGAGCCCTTGATCCTTCTCCAGATGCTCGAGGAACGCCACGATCAAGGGGGCATCGATCTCCTCGATCATCAGATCTGATGGCGCCTTGTACAGCC
>CAMYOI010000689.1:0-2377 GCA_947259955.1 uncultured Gammaproteobacteria bacterium | reverse complement strand
CTTCGCATAATCTGGTCCTGTTGATAAACACAATTATCGTAAGCTTACGATAATTGTGTATCGGCAACATGCACATGGCCGAGGTAGGCGGACAAGACGGGGAGGAGACGCTCGGGATCCTGATCGGAGCGATACCAGTTCACCAGAGTGTTGGTTGCAAATCGATGTCTAAAATCATGCAGGCGTGGCCCATGACTGTCGGACGCACCGCGCAGTCCGATCTGCCGGGACAGCGCGTAGAAGGTTCGATGAATGTCCCCGGCATCCAAACGATTGCCCCAGCTGGAGACGAACAAATAGGAGGACACCGGCCGCCCCACCCAATGGTGCTGGCGTCGGGCGATGTAGTCTGCGAGCACTTTGCAGGTCGAGGCATGCAACGGTACCAGGCGAGTCTTTCCGAACTTGGCGCCGCGGATCGTCAACACCGCCGTGTCGAGATCGACATCCTGGAGTTCAAGGTTACGTACTTCGCCGAGACGCAGACCCGTGACGCTCAGCAGCCCGAGCAGACAATAGTAGACCCAGGGTCGCAGTTCACCGCGTTCATAGTGACAGGGCATCTTGAGAGCGGCGCACAACAAGCGACGGATCTCATCATCCGAGTACAGATACGGTCGAGCCCGCTTCGGCTGGAAGGGCAACAAACCCGGCGCCGGAATCTGCGTGCGTGAATCGGTGGCGCTGCGATAACGCGCAAATCCTCGTATGAAGCTCAGGCGCTGCGCCCAATGCGCCGGTTGAACGTCGGCGGGCTGTTGGGCCCAGGAAAGCGCCAACACCTGAGTGATGTAGGTGGCGCGGCGCTGCTCCATGAACGTGACGAAATCGTACAATCCCTTGCCTGCCTCCTGCAGCTTGAATCCCAGATCGCGGCGCATGCTCAGATACTCTCGAACGGCCTGCCGAAGCGTGTTCATTGCACACCTCCGGGCCACGGCAGTGCCAGTGTACGCAATGCCTCAAGATCAACCTTGGTATAAATCTTAGTGGTCTGCGGATGGCGATGACCCAATACGTCGCCGATCTCGCCAAGCGAGGCGCCTTGCCGCAACATTTCGGTGGCCAATCCATGGCGAAACTGATGGGCACCGTATGTGGGGGCATCGATCCTGGCGCGCTGCAACGCATGCCGAACCACCGATCCGACGCCGCTGGCACCTCGAAAGCCGCGGATAGGGGCCTTTGCGCGTAAAAATACGCGCCGACTGGTGCTAAGCGGCCGTCCATTCCGCAGATAGGCGGCGATCGCTTTACCCACCTCAAGGGGTAAAGGAAACTCGTTGCGCTGGCCGCTCTTGCCGCGCACGCTCAATGTTCCGGTATTCCAGTCAAAGTCATCGAGTTCAACAAATGCCACCTCGCTCGAACGTAATCCCAGTCGTGCGAGCAGCAACAAAATGGCATAGTCACGACGCCCTATCGCAGTGCGCCGATCAATGCTGGCCAACAACTGACGGACCTGAACCGCCGCAATCGCCCGAGGGATCGAAGGCATCGACCAGCAGGCCACAGCGGGAACAGCAGCAGCCAAATCCAGCGCCACTTCGCCGCGATAACGGGCGTACTTCAGGAAAGAGCGCAACGCACTGGTCATGAGCTTCGCTCGCTTGATATGCAGCTGGGGTGCTCGGCGTTGGACGAATCCGACTACATCGCTGGCACATAAATCACCGAGTCGAACCCGCCTATCTGCAAACTGCTGCGTCAGAAAGTCACGGATGAACGGCACATAATTGACAACGGTCGAGGGTGCGAGCGCACGCTCCTCCCGTAGATAACACTCGAACTTCCTCACACATTGCTCGACCGGGGTCGGTGTTTCCGGTGGCGCCTCGTCTGTAGCGTTCACCCCTTCACGGCGTAGAAATACCATGAAATGCTGTAGCCCGGCCGCATCGCCCCTGGCGATACGTACTCGACGGGCACGATGCCGCAGGTACTGCTCTCGATGCGCGGAAGAGACGTCCTGTGCCGTGACGCCTTTCTGTCGAAGCCACCGACTGAAATCCGACGCGAGCAGAACTTGACGGTACAACGAATAGGAAGAATATCCCTGTACGCCCGACCACGCTGCGAACAAAGCGATATAGGGCGCCAGCGGGCCTTCTAGCGGCCGCGACAATGTTATCTGACTGTTGATGATGGTCTTCATGGATGACTCCTTTCCCCTGGAATGGGGCAATGAAAGGAGTCAAGACTATGCCGAGTTGGCGTCGATTATTTGTAGGTGAAACATGCTGAAATCAAATTACCTGGTAATAGTCCGGGACTCGGCATAGTGGCGTCTATGTCGATATCGACATAGGAGGCACAGTTTCGCGACGCATCTGCTCGAGCAGCGCGAGGACATCCGGGTCATCCAGGTCCTGCTCGG
>CAMYOI010000688.1 GCA_947259955.1 uncultured Gammaproteobacteria bacterium | reverse complement strand
GCGAAGTGACTGGCGTATAAACAAACCTGCCCCCTTTTTACGCAAAAATAGATCTGTCCCCTTTGTTCATACGTCTGCCGGGGCGCTGATTACGGGCGTGCGGCCGTCTAACGACCTGTGAACACGATAACGGTTGCAATAGTCCATGAAATCAGAGAGCTTGGACAGAAAAATAAACCTGCCCCCTTACTGCCTCAGCGCAATCACCCGCCTGCTTCACCTTCCCGGGTCGCGTCATTGGACGTATCCGGGCTTTCCTTTAGCGCGGCGATCGCCTCCAGACGCTTGGTCAGCAGAGCAACGAATTGATCCGCCGGCCGGGCGCCCCGCATAACGCTGCCGCGTTCACCTTCTATGATGATGAAGGTTGGAGTGCTCTGCACCACCCCCTGGGCTTCGTACAGGTCGTGCAATACCCGCTCCAGCGCCTTGCGTCCGTTGAAGCAGGCCTCGAATCGGGAACGGTCGAGCGCCAGGGACTCGGCCAGCGTCACCAAGACACGCTCGGCGTCCTCCGTAGCCCACCGGTCGGTTTCATCGTACAGCAAGTGATGCATCTCCCAGAACTTACCCTGCTCACCGGCACTCCGCCGCCACCGCGGCAAGCGCCGCATACGGATGGATGCGCAGCGGGAAGTGCTTGTTCACCCACAACACCTTGCCGGTCTTCACCAGCTCGGCGTCGATCAGCGGCTGGTTTTCCAAGGCGTGCCGGCGGCAGGACGGACACTGGAAATCACTGAACTCGACCACCACCAGATCCGCCTCGGTGTCCCCCTTGTACGCATCGCCCGCGATGTTGTATCCGGGCCGCGCGGGGTCGGGAGCCAGGCCTTCGGGCTTGGCCCATTGCGGCAGTTCGGGCGGTTTCGGCTTCGGCTCCTCGGGCGGCTTTTCCCCCGCAATCAACGGATCGGCCAGCCGTGCGAAGCGGGCCACGGGCTGCGCGCCCACCAGGTTATAGGTCGCTTCGTCCTTTGTCGATGCGAAACGAAAGCTGGGCGTGCCGTTGTAGCCCAGCGCCTGTCCTTCCTGCACGCTCCGGTCCACGATGGCCTGCTTGTCGCCCTTGGCGATGCACGCCTCAAGGGCCGCCATGTCGGCGCCGAGCTCGTTGGCCACGCCCGTAAGAAACTCACTCGGATCGGGCAGCCGGTTCCATTCCTGCTGTCGCTGAAACAGCGCGTCGTGCATGACCCAGTACTTCGCCGCGCTCTGCTCACCCACACACAGCGCGGCCACGTGTCCTTTCGGCGCGGTCGGATGCAGCGAGACCAGTGGGAAGTCGCGAAAAACAAGCTTCACCTTTCCGGTTCGCACATATTGGTCGAGCAACACGGGGAGGGTCTAGCTGAAGTGCCGCCCGCAGAACGGACACAGGTAGTCGCTCCACTCCTCGAGCGTTACCGTGGCGTTGGAATTGCCGACAAACGGATAGCCGTCATCGGTAAAGCCGACCGGCATGTCCTGATAGCTTTCCTTTCCTGCCTCCGCCGCCAGAGCCAGGTTGGAGGTCAACACGGCTGACGCAATGAGCGCCAACATAAAATGCCACATCGACTTCACTTTGCGTTCAATGCTTGTCATTGTCTCATCATCCTCTCGGTTCAATTTGCACCCCGGTAATAACAAAAAGGGCTGAGCACGTGAGTTTTACATTGCGCGCCCGGAGGCATTCGGACGCCCGACCCCCTGATTCATAGCTAGCGAATGAATCACTAACCCACTAATTCCCCACCAGGCTTTCCAAAGGAATATTAAGCTGCTTGTGCAATCTGCGTATCATTTCTAATGATAGGGTGCGCTTCCTGTTCAGCACTTCTGAAACTCGCGAGCGACTTCCGAGAATCGGCTCCAGGTCTTTTCGGGTCAGCCCTTGTTGCTCCATGCGAAATATAATGGCATCGATAGGATCGGGGGGATCAATAGAATGATGCTTGGATTCATAAGCTTCAACCAAGGTCATCAGGATGTCCAAGCGATCCCCTTTCCGCGTATCAGGTTCCGCACCCCACAGTGCGTCAATCTCGGCCAGTGCGCGATCGTAATCCACTTCGGTTTTGATTGGCTGAATATTCATTACACTGTTTCCACGTCTATCTTGTCATACTCGGCATGGGTACCGATGAACTTAACAAACAGGGCCTGTCTCCTGTAGTCAACTACCGTGACCAAGCGGTACTTATTGCCACCAATATTGAATACCACCCGGCTATTGGCAATGAAACTGGCACTCCTGTACATGGCCTTAATATCGGAAGGCTGCAACCAATGTGCCTTTCGTGCTTCGTCGTGCCACGCCTTTAACGGTTGCTCTGCATCCGCGTGTCGCTCCCAAAATTCCCGCAAAGTCCTTTTCGCGATCACTCTCATGTGGGAAGT
>CAMYOI010000687.1 GCA_947259955.1 uncultured Gammaproteobacteria bacterium | reverse complement strand
CCGAGGACGATCATGGAGGCCGGCAGACGATCCAGAGAGAAAATTTCGCGATTGGTAAGGTAGGCCGTTTCAGCCAGCCCGGGAATTGGCGGTGCCACCGGGGACGAACCGGTGGAGACAACCCAGTTCTTGGCCGAATAGGGCTTCCCGTCCACGCGCACGGTGTGTTCGTCAACAAATGCCGCTTCACCGAATACCACCTTGGCACCGAGTTTGCAGAACCGTTCTTCGGAGTCGTGCTTTTGAATGGTGTCGATAACCGATTTGATCCGTCGGGAGTTCGACGTGAAGCTCAGCGAGGTTTCTGTGGGCCGGCTGATGAAGCGTCTTGGTTTTACGCCGCAGCGGCCGGTGTATCGGGCGTGGCAACAAGATCCCGCCTTGGTCGGGCGGTGGCGCCGAGAGGAGTTTCCGAAGATTGCAGCCCGAGCCAAACGGGAGAAGGCATTGATTTTCTTTGCTGATGAGTCTGGGCTGCGCTCTGATCATCATGCCGGTACGAGTTGGTCTGTGAAGGGACAAACACCCATTGTGAAGGCGACCGGAGCTCGCTTTTCCCTGAACATGCTCTCGGCCCTGAATGCGCTGGGGCACTTCCGGTTCATGACCGTCGAAGGACGGGTCACTGCGAAGGTGTTCCGGGAGTTCCTCAAACGACTGATCACGGGCATGGAGCGCAAGATCTTCCTCATTGTCGATGGCCATCCGACGCACAAAGCGAAGCTGGTTCGCGCTTTTGTAGAGGCCAACCTGGACCGCATCGAGCTTTTCTTTCTGCCCCCTTATTCGCCGGAGTTGAATCCTGATGAATTGGCTTGGGCGCATGTGAAGACCAAGGTCGCTAAGAGAACGGCGCAGACCAAAGAGGAGTTGAAAGCGGCAGTGGACCGGGCTCTGCGTCAACTACAGAAAATGCCTGATATCATTTCAGGCTTCTTTCATACGCCAACCTGTATGTATGCCAACGTGTGAGGCATAGTTAACGTAGTTGTTAGTAAGTTGCTTGATATGCCGCTCGTTGAGCACGATGATGTGGTCGAAAAGTTCTCGACGTAGCGTCCCGATTACTCGTTCCACGTAGGCGCGATGCAGAAATCACAAGCAACGATCGCGGATGCATGGTTACGAACGAACGTAGACCAACGCTGATCGCCGCGAGGACCACGTCCAGGGCGTTTCGGCATGTACTTGCGAACTGTCCGTGGGGATACACGGATTCCGAGTTTGAGCAATAGCTCGTTCGCTATTCGTTCCTCACCCCAACGCACATTATCCCGCGCCATCTCGCGGATCAACTGTCTGAGTTCGATCGGTATCCGGGGCCGGCCATGTCGGGATTTCCATCGCCAGAATAGGCGGAATCCTTGCCGGTGCCAGCGCACCAGTGTTGCAGGCTGCACAATCACGAGGGCAGGTCGCCATTTGAAGCGCTTTAACAGAAATACCAATGCGATCCGTGTTGCCGCATCGATCCGGCGTGGTTTGACTTGACGTTCTTGATATAGGGCGAGTTGCTTTCGTAGGAACATAATTTCGACGGCAAGTGCCTTATCCGAGCAAAATCCTAGATAAACGTACTGGAGGAAATCTCGTAACAACAAAAAGATTTTCACCGACGCCAGTATTACGGAAATCGCTGCGTGTCGTATCTCCAACCTCATGTTGGAGATTATCCATGATCATCAACGCTCGATGAAGCCGTTCAAAGACGAGGCAGATGAGCTTTGTAAGGAGGACAGCCGCCGCGCGAACGGTCGTCAGTACGCGTCAATCGATCCCACGATCTCGATGATGACCGGATGGCTCTCGAAATGCTTCGGCAGAGCCTCCGCGACGCCCGCATCGCGCACATAAACCGTGATTGCGGGATCGCCGATCGCTGTTCGGCCCTCCCCCACGCCTTCAACGCCCTCCCGTCCCAGGTACTTGGCTTCGAACCGTGCCTGGGCGGCTAGAAGTGTCTCGTCCTCGCCAACGTCCGGACTAAAGATGATCTCCGCCTTCTCGTCTACCCGCGGCCGTGGCGGAACTTTGGATGTCTGGCCCATAGGGATGCTCCTTTCGTGCCAATGGAAACACGCTGCGCCGCCGCGAGAGCGGCGCAGCACTTCACTCAATTATAAAGGTTGATATCGAGCGCGGACAAGACATACTGGATCTTATTGGCGAAGGTGTAACCGCCGCCTGTCGCTCGTCATTACGCATCCGCGAGACCGCAGCCTTGAAAATAAGCGACGTCTCAGGCCGCCTCGCGCCATTCGTAACGGTGATGTAATCCGCCCATACGTGGCAACGCCACAATTTTGGCCGTTGAGGATTGTCGTGGCATCACGGATCGTTGGTGTGGCGCATCCTTGTCCAGACCCAAGTGACAACGATCCTCGTGAT
>CAMYOI010000686.1 GCA_947259955.1 uncultured Gammaproteobacteria bacterium | reverse complement strand
GTAAAGGTGCAAAACTGGAAAGGCACCATCACCTATTACGCGAACTCGGTGGAAGTAGTGGCGAGCGTCGACGACATCATCCGCATCGTCAAAGATCCGGAGCGGTACCCTTCCCCGGTCCGGGCCAAGGGTTCCCATCACTCCACCACCCGCTGCGTCGTAGCCGAGACTGGAACCGTCGTCGATATGACGAGGATGAACGAGATTCTCGACATAGATAGCGAGGCCAGGACCATTACGATGCAGGCGGGCGTGCTGCACGCGTGAAGCCTTACATACCGCAAAGGCTTTTCCAGTGGTTGATCATGAATCATTATCAGATCTGATTTGGTGGCTGATGATGAACGGGAATGTCGCTTGCCGTTTCCGAACCAAGCGTAGCGCCCAGGCTCTGCTGCGACATGCTCGACGGCGATTTTCCGACTTTGTTAAGATAACATCGACATGAATCAACATGAAAACAAAGAAATTGACGGCTATACTGGATTGGGTACAGCCTGTTGGGAAGCCCTTATATTAGCGATCCCTGGTCGCCATCGAAAGGCGACAGTCCCCAACAAATCGGAACAGGCTGGCTTGAACTGGCGGATCAAGTAATGTAGTGAAGCCGCAACACCAACACTATTGCAGCAGGCAATGCTCGGCGGTCATAACCTTGACGCCGGAGTGAGCCAACAAGAACTGGCATCGGCAGACCATTTTCGAACGAAAACGGTCGAGATAACAGCAACGTTTGTTTTTAAAATCACCATAGAAGCTTGACACATTTGATTCACTTTTAGTTACGCAGCGCATGAGTGACAACATCACCGCCCATCTGGAGAAACGCCTGGGGAGGATACATGCGAGGCAACGACTCGGTATTGAAAATGATCACGAGCAACGTGTCTTTGGCGGAGGCTTAAACTTTTTTCACATTGAGAACTGGTACTCGGTCCACTCTTTCATTCGGATCTCTTTACAGCTGACCGGGTTGTACTGGCGCGGACATAGAAACGCGGCCCGTATAGTAATACGACACAACGATATTGGATTATCCGGTCTCCCCGAAGCATTTCGCGGATACACCATACTGCAGATCAGTGATTTGCACGTGGACACGAATGAAGATGCCGTACACCGTTTGATTGAGATTTTACGTGATCTTGACTACGACGCATGCGTTCTTACCGGCGATTATCGTGGCAAAACTTACGGACCCATTGACGAGACACTAGATGGCATGGCACGTGTACGCACCTATTTAAAAGATCCTATATACGGCGTATTGGGAAACCACGACACGATCCGTATGCTGCCGGGTCTCGAGGAAATGGGCATACGGATGTTGTTGAATGAGTCCGCAAGAGTACAACGGCAGGGCTCATGCATTCATTTTTCCGGAATCGATGATGCACACTACTATCGCGTCGATAATATGGAGAAAGCCGCGTCAGGAGTGCCGCAGGAAGAGATCTCTATTTTGCTTTCGCACACGCCTGAAATTTATCGCCACGCGGCGCACTCCAATTTCGATCTACTATTGGGTGGACACACCCACGGAGGTCAAATATGCCTGCCTGGCGGGATTCCCATTACGCTTGATGCATCACTTCCGCGCCATATGGGCTCTGGCCCGTGGGAGTATCAGGGTATGAGTGGCTATACTTCGGTGGGGATAGGTACCTCTGTGGTGACGGTGCGATTGAATTGTTTACCCGAAATCACATTGCATCATCTTTATCCGCGATAAGAGACTGTAACTCATTCAATATGGCTTATCTCGGATGTGCAGTTTGTACAGTAATCTTGAAAGTAAAAGCTCGACAATAAAAAAAGCCACAACAACTAACACTATATCCAGCAGCGAAAGCGATAAAAGGTGCCTACATGCCAGCATTGGAAAAAGAGATTCGGGTATCTGATCAAGACCAAGCGCCATACTGGTCGGTGGTTTTTTTACGCGGCGTTTGATGAAGCTGGAACATAGATCGCCCAGCATGGCCGCACTACCGATAATCAACCCGATGTGCCAATCGAGGCCAAGCAAGCTTGCACACACCAGCGTCGCAACCACCGAAAGAGCAATTCCGCGGATTGTTTTTGTAGGCCCGAACAACCTTTGACCATCAGCCAGACTTACATAACCATCGACGGGAAAGGCGAAACGGTGGCCAAATACATTCCTTGCGATTATGGGTGTGCCGTTTGCTACAACCAGCAGTGACAAAAGCTTGAGAATGAGCATACTCTTGCCCTCAGTTCAAGAATCACGGCCGGAATAAGCCGTTGCCCTTTGAGGCAAGTAAACTTGTACGAATTTGTTAGCGAGCATATACACCGGTGGCCAAGAGTAGCTCAAGCGATTGCGTTATACTTCTTAGAATTGTACTAGTGAAGGAATAGAAAAA
>CAMYOI010000685.1 GCA_947259955.1 uncultured Gammaproteobacteria bacterium | reverse complement strand
TGGCATCCACAGTCACCAGTAGTAGCAGGCAACGCGTCCAGTTCATTCTTGATTTCTTTATCGGAGAAGCGCGGTCCGGTAAAAGCGCTGGCCATTTGCTCCGGCCGAACATTCATACAACGACGAGAATACGCGACCAGGGCGGCGCCAATAGCACCTCCGGAATCGCCCGCGGCTGGTTGAACGTACAAATGTTTGAACGGTGTCCTCTGGTAAACCTTACCGTTCGCAACAGAGTTCATAGCGCACCCCCCGGACAAAACAAGATTCTCGGTTCCGTAATCTCCGTGGATATCACTTAACAGTTCGAACAACGCATTCTCGTATACGATCTGTGTAGAGTGAGCCAGATCCTTATGTTTTTGCTTAATTGAATCTTCAGGCCGGCGCCGGGGCCCGATTAGATTTTCCAGCTCCTTGGAAAAAAGATCGCTCACCTCGGGTATACCATTGTCCCACTCGTAGCCAATGCGGTGGCGATGATGCCGGAAATATTTCAACTCGAGGCAAAATTTGGTGAGAGCATCATATGAAAGCAGCGAAGAAATTTCCTTGCCGTACGAATCCCTGCCGTACGACGCCAATCCCATAACCTTATACTCGTCACCGTAATTCGGGAATCCCAGGTACTGGGTCATCGCCTGGTAGAAAACACCAAGAGAATGTGGGAAAAACACCCTTCCTTTAACCGACATCTTGCAATCCTCACCCAGCCCCCAGGCTGTACTGCAGAAATCCCCGAATCCATCCACCGACAGCATTGAGGCTGTTGAAAACGGGGAAACGAGAAAAGCACTTGCAAGATGAGCTTCATGATGTTCTACATAGGCGATCTCACCTTTGAAATGCTTCATGCCCATTCTTGCTTCCAGCGTTTGTCGAATGTCGTTTCTTTTCCTCCTGGTTCTGATTTTTTCGAAAACGAGACCGAAACTTGGATTATTCCTCAACAAGTATTTTAGTTTTTTGAAACGCGCTGCTTTCGGGTCGGTGTTTATTGCGACAATATCCACATCCCCTAATACAATCCCTTGTTCCGCCAGGCAATAGTTAGCCGATTCCCCCGGGAAGCCGGCCCAGTGCTTTACTCGAAGAAACCGCTCTTCTTCCGCCGCCGCAACAAGCTTGCCGTTAACCAGAACACAGGCAGACGAGTCGGCGTGATATGCGTTGATACCCAGTACTATCAATCGTGCTTTGTCCAAGTGGGTCCATCGTAGCGAGACATGTTTTTAAGTCTACGCATCAAGCGGGATGCATTTATGCCTTTGTTTACTTTGGATTATCTTCGTTTTTTCAAATCATACTTTTTTACAGAGACCATTCCCTGATACAGAGCGCGCATGGAACAAAATGTTAGCCCATCCCGCCCTTCTAAAAAGCCGCCACGAAGAATGTAACTATATAGAAAATACCAAACCGGCCTGGCTGGTAAATTGGCAATGATTCTTTTGAGCGCTGCCCGTCGTTGCAGAGGATCAGAGGATATGATCTTGTTTACACCAATTGACGACCTTGATTGTCCGAGTTCGAGCAACGCATCTTGTGTAGCATACAAATTATGACGTTCAAACCAGGCGTCAATCCCTTTGTGATTTTCATCAATGAGGTCATGTTTCAGATCCAGTATTATGCCGTCGACTTCCTGCGTCTCCCCGTGGCCTCTATTCAAATATCGAACACGATTTCTATGAATCAGACGAACCACCCAGGTAGGGTAGAGATTGCTGAAACGAAGCCAGCGTCCCCACATAAAAAATCTCCGCCTCACTTTGAATGCAGCAGTATTTGAGTCAGCCGCATCTGTTTTTTGCCTGATCTCATCCGCCAACTCGGGAGTTACCCGCTCATCCCCATCGAGCATCAGAACCCAGGCATATTTAGGAGAAGTGTTATCTAGCGCCCAGTTCCTCTGCTTGCCGAAACCTTCGAATTTGTTCTCATAAACACGAACATATGGCCTCGCCGTAAACTCAAGCGTCCTATCGGTGCTCCCGGAATCAATGACAATGATATCGTCCGACCAGGTGACGCTGTCAAGGCATTCTGTAATGTTGACTTCCTCGTTCATCGTCAAAATCATCACGGACACCGATGCAAATCCGGTGGATGAATTTTCACTGCCCTTCATGGACGACTGCTGGCGATGATGTCGCGGTAGTGTTCAGCCATATGGCCGGCGACATTCTTCCATTCATAGCCTTTGCTTATTGCGCCTTGCCCCCTGGATCCCATCTCTTTACATAGAGTGGGATTCAATAGCAATTTATCGAGAGCACTTGCTATTTCACTTGGATCCCCCGTCGTGACAATTCCAGCACCGGCATTTTCTACTATGGAGGCGGCCCCCACCTCGGTAGTTACAACAACAGGTCTTGAAGCCGCCATGGCTTCAAG
>CAMYOI010000684.1 GCA_947259955.1 uncultured Gammaproteobacteria bacterium | reverse complement strand
AGCCGTGGTCTGGATCCCGACCCTGTTGTTCACCGTGATCCTGCTGTTGTTGACGAGATCCCGGACCGGTTTCTGGGTAGCCGTAGCGGCCGCCGTGTGCTGGTCCACCCTCGAAGTATATTTTTCGCTCCCGCCCACGGGGTGGTTGATACTGCTGGTTTTGGTGCTGGTCGCGGGTGCGCTGCTGCCCCGCATCCGTGCCGTGGGTGCTGAACAAGTACCGGAAAGTGAAAGGAGACTGAGTGACGTGGTGCATCTCGGCCGGCATCCACTGCACAGAAAAAATTTTGGAGGTCGGTCGAGCCTGTGGAATTACGCGGTCCACGCCATTGGTGAGAGGCCTTTCCTGGGCCATGGACACGGGGTATTCTGGAGTCCTGAAAGAGACAACGAAGCCGCTCGCCTGCTGGGCTGGCGCCCGGGTTCCAGCCACTCCATCTATCTGGACAATCTGCTCAATACCGGCCCCGTCGGTCTGATGTTGTTGTTGACCCTGCTGGGCGTCTCGGCTTCGCAGGCTCTCGAACTGCACCCGATCGATGCCCTGTTTGTGGGGGGCATGTTGTTTCTGGTCATATTTCAAGGGCTGTTTGAAAGCGCCTTTTCGACGCCCAATTTCCGCAGCTTCTCCCTGTTTCTACTGGTATGCACGATTACGTAGCCTTGCCCCTGAAGGCGCGCGGCGCCCGTGCCTGCACATCCGCCGCCGAGTCTGATTGCCGCAGCTCGACCCATTTACCCAGGTTGATCGCCGCGGAGCACAACACGTTTACCGGCGACATACCCGCCTGGATCAGGGCCCCGCAGGCCCTCGCCCAGTGGCGCTGTCGCCAGGGTTTATAGGGCTCCGTCTGCAGGATCCGGGACAAAACGATTTCGCTGCGCCCGAACCAGAAAAGCAGTCGCAGCAAGTAAGCGATTTTAAATCTCGATGGATCCACGTGATGCGTCAGCACCAGCGTTGGCTGGTAGGAAGATTTCAGACCGAGCTGCGCTGCGGCCCTCATCATCAGGTTGTCTTCCCCGCACGATAGCCGCGCCGTGCCCGTCCGCCCCAAACGGGCAACCCTGGCATCCGCTTCGAATCGGTCGGCAAACAACTCCGCAAGCTCACGTCGAACCACGGCTCCCGCACCGGATGGCTCCCAGATCCCCCAATCAGCCGACCGGCGCGTGACTGCGACGTCGCCGTCGTCCCGGACGGCGAGAAAACGGACATAGCTAGTGATCCGTGACGGCGGATTGACGTGATCCGGGAGCAGGAGTTTGCCGCCGAAGCAACCGATCTCCGGATCGCTGTCCGCAATAGACAATGCCTGTTCTACATAGCTTGGCGAGAGTTCGTTGTCGTCGTCCACGAATAAGATTAAATCTCTGCCCGTTTCACGAATGGCACGAGCCCGAGCCCGGGCGAGTCCCGGTTTTTCCAGACGAATCAAGCGGCAGCTGATGCCGCACGCCATCAGATCATTCAGAATGTCCCGACGCAGGGGTGGAGTGGACGCGCTGTCCACGAGAAGCACGGAAAAGCGGCAGTGATCCGCAGTCTGGCTTAAAATCGAATGCAGCGCCGTGCGAAGCAGAGGCTGGTCGGGATTGTGGGTGCACAGACAGATGTCCAGGCTTGTCAAGCTGCCGGCTTCTCCCGTCACTACCGGGGGCCTATATAGATTTCGGCGTCGATCAAAACCGCGTATGAGGCCTCGTCTCTCCGCCGGTTAGGAGCGACGAACGGGACTCCTCTCGGTACGATCCTCGTATCCTTTTAGGGTCGAGCAGAAAACAGAATGTTGCCGCCAGGATACGAAGGTCCAACCACAGGGATCGGTGCCGGATGTAATACAGGTCGTATTTGATATTCTCGTGGATGGGTGAGGTCCGGCAGTCCGAAAGTTGCCACAATCCTGTGATACCTGGTCGGACACGCAATCTGCGTCGTTGCAGGGGAGTATAGCATTGCACGATGTGAGGCATCTCCGGTCTGGGCCCCACCAGCTTCATGTCGCCCTTGATCACGTTGAGAAACTGCGGAAGCTCATCGAGGTAGGTACTTCTCAGCACCGTACCGGCGCATGTCATGCGATTTTCCTCGGCGGCACAGCGGTCCGGTTGCCCGCGGAACCGACCGGCGGTCATGGAGCGAAACTTTAAGGTCGTAAACGCCCGTCCATTTCGTCCAATGCGAATCTGCCTAAAAAACACGGGGCCCGGTGAATGGCGCTGCTGATGGGTCTGATCGGTTCCGAGTCCGCCCGCCACTTCCACGACCAGGGCTATGATGTCTGGGGCATCGATAACGACATGCGTTCCTTTTATTTCGGACCCGACGCTTCCAACACCTGGTTGCGCGATGCGCTGGTCAAAAATATGCCGCGCTATCGGCACTTCGACACGGATATTCGGTCCGCCGACGAAATCGACGCTATTTTCGCGCGGGGCGGAACGCGGATATCAGCGGTGATCCACGCCGCGGCCCAGCCGTCGCATGACTGGGCGGCAACGCAGCCCGGAACGGATTTCAGCGTCAACGCTAACGGCACACTCAACCTTCTACAGGCGGCGCACCGCCACACCCCCGCGGCCCCCTTCGTATTCGTGTCCACGAACAAAGTCTACGGGGACCGGCCCAACAGCCTGCCGCTGATCGAGCTGGACCAGCGGTTCGATCTGCCCCCGGAGCATCCGTGCCACGCCGGCATCGACGCCGATATGAGTATTGATCAAAGCATGCACTCCCTGTTCGGTGTGTCCAAGACTGCTGCGGATCTGCTTGTGCAGGAATTCGGACGCTTCTACGGTATGTTCACCGCCTGCTTCCGGGGCGGATGTCTCACCGGGCCCAATCACGCCGGCGTGCGCCTGCACGGGTTTCTCGCCTACCTGATGAAGTGTGCGCTGACGGGTAGCCTCTATACCGTGTACGGGTACAAGGGCAAACAGGTCCGGGACAACATCCACAGCAGGGATTTCGTGCTGGCGGTCGACGCGTTCGTCCGTTCACCCAAGCCCGCCGCGGTCTACAACATCGGTGGCGGGCGATTCAGCAACTGCTCGATTCTCGAGGCGATCGCCATTTGCGAGGAAATTACCGGAAGGCCGATGAACTGCAACTACCAGGAGCGCCACCGAGCCGGTGACCACAAGTGGTGGATCACCGATCTCGGACCATTCCAGGCAGATTTTCCAAACTGGTCGCCGCGCCACGGATTAAAAGACATCCTTGAGGAAATCTTTCATTGCAACTTCGGGCGGTGGAAAGCGGAAGCTCCGTGAGCGGCCGCTTTAGCGTGCTGGGTGTCGCGGTTTCTGCAATGAGTCGGGAAGCGGTTGCCGGGCGCCTGATCGACGCCGCCAGGGACGGTACCGGGCTGGGGA
>CAMYOI010000683.1 GCA_947259955.1 uncultured Gammaproteobacteria bacterium | reverse complement strand
GGAAACCTTCTGCGGGCCGCCAACGCCATGCAACTCATCGGCGCCGCGTTCCTGGTCTTCCGATTTTTTAAAGTAAGGAAGCACATCGGCAAAGGACCAGCCCTCGTTGCCAAGGGCCGCCCAATGATCGTAGTCTTCGGGCTGCCCCCGCACATAGAGTAAACCATTCAGGGAACTCGACCCCCCCAGCACCTTGCCTCTCGGCCACTGCAGCCGCCGCCCAGCGATGCCTTCGTCGGGTTCGGTCACGTAGCACCAATCCGTGGCCGGGTTGTGCATGGTCTTGAAGTAACCGACGGGAATATGAATCCAGGGATTCCAGTCCTTCCCACCGGCCTCAAGCAGCAGGACCTTATTGGACGGATCAGCGGACAAACGATTGGCAAGAACACACCCGGCGGATCCCGCGCCGACAATGATGTAGTCGAAGATCTCCGTCATGACAAATCTCCGGTACCATTGTGCTGCTTCGATGAACCCGGCACTAGTTTGTTCTCCTCGATGAGTCGTGTTGGCTCAGGCTATCATAATGTTACGTTCCACTGGATAGTTAATGTCAGTCAATCAAACTACAAAACTTTCGACCCACCCTGCTAAGAGGCCGATTTTGGCAGGTTGCTGTCTATGCAGCGCGGCAATTTATGCTCTCAATCCTGGCGAAATCCACTGGCAGTTGAGAGGTTTATAGCGGACCGTCGAAATTTAAGCGTTTATATCAAATGTCGACGAGAAAGTACTGGCGCTTTCGGCCACTTCCGGTCGTTCAGATAGGGAGTCGCGAACGGCTCCAATATACTCAGAACCGACGTTTGCCAAAACGAAAGAAGCAGTGTCGGCGATTGCGCTGCAATATGCTACAAATGGCCATTTTGTTGAGAAACTCCGTATCCTCAGGACAAGAAATTGCATAAGACATTTTCAGCGGGCTAGTGCGCGAATCTCATGAGTCGTCCACTGTGTCGCGCAATATACGCACCTCCCGTTGCGGGAATGGAATCTGCATTCCATGCTCCTGGATGGATCGCCAGATCGAGTGCAGCAGATCGGCACCAACTCTGTTCTTGCCATCGTCGATACCCTCTATCCAGAATTCAACGAGGATGTCGATACCAGAATCGCCAAAGGCCGCAATTTCCGCGTCAGGCTGATATTCAATTGGCTCATCATCTCCGCTAACCACCTGCGGATGTGCTACGCATATCGCACGGATGTTATTGAACAGA
Source organism: uncultured Gammaproteobacteria bacterium (assembly GCA_947259955.1). GTDB lineage: Bacteria > Pseudomonadota > Gammaproteobacteria > Arenicellales > JAANXG01 > JAHEKE01. The sequence continues at coordinate 1,186 of CAMYOI010000683.1, read as the reverse complement.
AGGTCCAGATCGGTTGAGTACGCAACTTGAAAGTTGAGCGGATAGCGCTGCCTAGGGTCTTTATGCGTCCAGTTCGTGTAGGACGAAATGATGAAGGTTTCGTTAGGTATCATGATGTCCTTGCCATCGAAGGACTCAATAACACCGTAGCGCATATTCAGCTCGCGCAGCGTGCCAGAACGGCCATCTTCCAACTCAATAAAGTCGCCTATCGTAATGGAACGGTCCAGCAAGATGATGATGCCGGACACAAAGTTGGACGCAATTTGCTGCAGACCAAAGCCAAGTCCAACACCCAATGCTCCGCCAAATATCGCCAAGGCTGTCAGATTGATGCCCATAACCTGTAGCAGCAACAGAAAGATCAACATAAACAAGCCGATTTCAAACAGCTTGGAGAACACCTCTCGAGTACCCGTATTGAGCGATTGCTGACTGCGAATGACTCGCTTGCCCGCGGCGTTGGAGATCCGGCCAAGCCAGAAAAGCAGACCGCCAAAGATCAGCGTACGTAAGAGCGCAAACAGAGAGAGGTTAATATCTCCAACGCTTAGCGAAATGGAATCTAGATAGCCAGTGACATTGTCTAGCCAGCCGAACACATGCAGTACCGCAATCGGAATACCAGCCCACTTGAGCAGTGCTCGAATGCCAGGATTACGCACAAAGTGGACTATCGAGTAGAGCAGGAACACTGCCGCCAGGCCCTGTGCGATGCGCAACAGCCAGCCGGGTGATTGGTTGGCGTCGGCAATGCTAACGGCTATTCCCAGGAGAAAGATATTCAAGACGGGAAATAGTAGGCTCTGCATCGCATGCAAAGGAATCCAGAGCCTTGCAAACCGGGTGTCTACTGCCGGAGCATTGCGAAAAATGGGTATCGCCCGCCTCAGCCAAGAAGAAATCGCAAAGGCCAGCAGAATCGCCAGCGCGATTGCACCCAACTGGTAGTAAAACGCCGGACTAGTCGCCCAGGCAATTATTCCCTGCCAGGCGTCCTGGATAACGCTCTGGGTTTGAGTAAGTATCTTCTCCACCGCTGTGCTCCCCCTACAAATAGGTTATTGCTGACCAATCAAGTTCGTTCTGGCGTGCGGTTCGGTACAGTGAGTGGGCATTGAAGAGGTTGATGGTGGCATTGATTATATCGTCGTTGAGTTTTTGTGCATCTGTTCGTGCGTGGCGG
>CAMYOI010000682.1 GCA_947259955.1 uncultured Gammaproteobacteria bacterium | reverse complement strand
GAATACACTCAACCACAAGTTCATCTGATCGCGTTGATACTTCGCCGCCATCTCCAACCACTTTTGTGGACTTTGTAAGGACTGCAGGGATAAATCACTCCACGCCTGAATAAATTCTTTGCCCATTTCCTGTAGCACGGTGCCCGGCGCACCCCGCGTCCATTCGGTCATGCGCTGGGCATAGGCGTCAAGGAGTTCCTGCGGGTTGTTAATAACCTGACGATCCTGCATCGCGAGACCTCATATTTTCGTTTGGTTGTTGTTCGCGATATTGTAGCTTACGGGATCTGAATTCCGGACGGACGTGTGGTAGTCCATCGACAAGCGGCGAACGGCTGAAATGGACGGCAAATTGCGGCCGCTCAAGCTTGATTAGCTAATCGTCCGGATTGGGTCGATGAGAGACGGAGCTGCGGCGGCACAGAACCGACAGGCCGGTGCAATTCGCAACCGTGATCGTAAAAGACCTCACTCCTATGTTTTAGAGGCGACAACCAAGAATATCGAGAAGCTTTTGGCGTGCCGTTCGACTGTGTGGGCAGTGTGAAAGTAAATATCGGAAAAACCGCTTTTTTCGATCATATGCCCTAGGTCATCCCGCGCAAAACCGCAGTGGTAGACCCCCTCGGTGCCGGGCTCGTGAAAGGTACCGTCTTCTTGATCGAGATCGGCGAGCGCGATACGGCCACCCGGCTTCAAGTGTTTGGAGAAGGTAGTCAAGAGCTTGGCCGTGTCTTCCACGTGGTGCATGGCCATGGCACTGATAATCAGATCGTATCGCGACTCGAGCGGCAGCTTGATAATGTCCTGACAGATAGCGGTGACCTTACCTTTAAACTCAGGCTTCGCCACGAGCTTATCTAACATGGCCGCCGAAACATCGACGGCGGTGATCGTTTTTACCCGCGGCGCGACATGTGAGGTAAGGAGACCGGTGCCGGCGCCAAAATCCATGACGGTCATTTTCTCGTGCAACGGAACGTATTCCAGGATGGCGGTTCCAATGGCGGACGAAAGCTGCGAGCGCATTTCATTGGCATCCCAGTCACTGGCTTTTACTTCGAACAGGTCGGGCATCTTCGTCTCACGTGGATAGATCGCTTATTATGACATCTCCCGACGGAGTCAGAAAGTGTGCATACTGAGACCGAAGTGTCGCGTGATCCGGTTCCGTTTTCTAGCACCGCTCAGGCATAGTTTAGGATGCAATTTGTCTGCAACGGGCCCTGTCAATGGCTTATATTCCCTGTCTCGGATTGTTGTCGATTGGCAGTTGTCGCCGACAAAGCGGACCGAGCGAACTGGCTTGAACATCTGGGTACTGCTGATTCTTGTCCATCAGTACTCGGCCATCAGGAGACGTTCAACAACCGATATGGATGATCCGTACTCTTTTCAGGTATTCTTTCAAAGGCCTGTTTGAGCACTTCGGGCAGTATCGTGACACGGTCCTTATTGCCTTTGCCGCTGCGTACGATGAGCTGATGCATCCCGAAATCGATATCCTGCACCCTCGGTCGCAGGCATTCAATCAGTCGAAGTCCCGAGCCATAGAGCAGATTGCTTGCGATCCAGTATTTCCCTTCCAGCTGGGAAAGCACCTGTCGAACCTCCTCGGGCGACAACACCACCGGCAGTCGCTGCGGTTTCTTGGCTAGCTGCACCACGTCGAGTTGCGGCATCGTCAACTCCAATACCTCCCGGTACAGGAACAGCAACGCATTAAAGGCTTGGTTCTGGATCGAAGCTGAAACCTTGCGGTCTACCGCCAGGTGGGTGAGAAACGCCTCGATTTCAGGCTTGCCGAGCTCGCGGGGGTGGCGCCGGTTGTGGAAAAGCACGAACCGCCGGATCCAGTGAAAGTAGGATTTCTCAGTTCGGTGACTGTAGTGCTTGAGGCGAATGCGCTGCCGGACGGCTTCCAGCAGCATGGGTTTTTTCGACACCACCATGTGTCCTATTTCCTCCTTGCAATATACGTCCCCTTATCCCAGGGTATGGTTGTGTTAATTCAATGGGTTAAAAAGATCCAAACCGCGATACACGACAGAACAGCAGCAGGAATATCGGACACATGCGGGGTTCATTAATAGTTAGCGGTTACTTTAAGATGATGCCAAAAGGCACACATACTGATACAATCCGGTTCCATGAAACAATTCGATTGGGACCCGGAGAAAAATCAACAACTTATTGAGGAACGAGGCGTTTCCTTTGAAGAAGTGATTTTCCATCTTCAATCTGATGGCTTGTTTGATGACATCGCTCATCCAAACCAAAAGGATCACTCCCATCAAAGAGTGTTCATTGTAGCGATTGAAACAGTCAGGGCATCGATGCGGAGAAAAGACGCCGAGCTTCCACTGTGAGGATCGGAAGGGCCGGTATCACTGCTTTGGCTGCAAGGCGTCG
>CAMYOI010000681.1 GCA_947259955.1 uncultured Gammaproteobacteria bacterium | reverse complement strand
CGGATGTCGTCGTGACGGCCGTTGAAACGCGCTATCTGCGCCTCGAGCACGGTGCGCTCCGCCTGCTGACCCGCATGGGCCCAGATTTCCAGGACGACGGTTCGGCTGTTCTCACTTGCCGGCTGGCAGGCACTGATCAGCATCAACAGCAGCCAGCGGCTGAGCCTGTGCAACGTTGTGGTTATGGTGCTGTTCAATGTATAGGGGTGCAAATCGCGAAATAAGGAACCAAGCAGACCTTGGAATCGATAGCGCGGCTACCTGACGGAATAAGCCAGAAGTTCCCCGCCGACGAGCGTGTTGATCATTTTTGCCAACGCCGCGACTTGTTTGCCGTCCTTTCGGTAATAGTTGGCGCCACTGTAGCCCCACCAATCCCAGCATGCATTTGTGTTTCTCCAGACCGCCATCAAGATGTTATCTCCCCATGCCGTCGTCTGCGGATAAAGCACAATTATATTGTTCGTTTCGGCCCATTCGTTGTAACCCGCATCAGCGTAGAAATCGTCGCCGATCAGTTCTTGCTGTTGTTGGCACCCATGAAAGGCCAGGTGCAGACGACAGCTTACACCTTCTTTGCAATTTTTCGGCACATAGATATGACCGCGTTCGTTCATACTGACGCTTTTGTCGCTCTCGTCGAAGAATTCGGTTTGGTCAAACTCCACAATCGGCAGCAGTTGTGTCGCTTTTGGTTCCAGAGTCCCGTATATGTGCTGCAACAGATCCTTCGCCGCGTCAATGTCACAATCGTTTATGTAGGGCGGTTCGTATACATCGCAGGCGCTGTCAAAGTCGTCGGTTATCATCGCATGATTAGCATCGGCGTGCTTGACGTAGATAATATGGTCAGGGTCGAGGAACTCGAGATAATAGGTTTCCAGTGTATTCATAACGGCGCGTGGAACTTTGTCGTCCTCACCACCGGAGAACAACCATACCTTGTCCGTGCGCATGTTGCCCGGATCGTCGATCACGCCGTTCGCCGCCTGCGCATGCGTATCCCGGATTGAAAAATTGACGTCGGGCGGCCCCTGAAAAAACCGGTACGGATTTGTGTTCGAACACCTGAATGTCGCAGCGTAGAGTCCCGTGAGGTCAAACGAAGTATACAAAGGGTAGGCACCAGCAGCGCAATGGTATGGCCCGCCTGCGATAATGCCGGCACCGATGATATGTTTCGAATGGATGACATGAAACTGCTGCGCCATATAAGCGCCCGAAGAGATGCCGGATACCGAGATCTTCCGCGGATCGATCGTTAGCTGCGGACCCAGATCCTTGAGTGAGATTGCATCTGCGATCGCCGATGGGGCGGCGAAGGTCAGTGCGGCGATAAATAAAAGCGAATATGGCACGGCCTGGGGCACAGCGCGGACAAATAAGTGTTTCACTGCGTGAGTATTCATGGGTATTTAGAGTTTTATCGTAAGTGGGAGCTTGACACGATCTCGCCGGCATCTGCAGGACCCTGGGTTGTTGAACCCAATTCTTTACCGGCGCTCGTTTAGCGGACTCGCCAAAGATAATCGCGCTCATTATACGATGGCGGAGCGCCTATTAACGCATCGACGGGATATTGAGACTGCGTCCTGACGTCAGTACCCACAAGCTACAGGGGGAAGACCGCTACCCGGTGATGCGAAACGGCTACAACTGCATCCTCCTCAACGCCGTCGGGGCGGCCGTGCTGTCTTTGTGCGATGGGTCGAACGGGAGGGTAGAATTGTTGCATTAAATATCGGGGTTTGAGATGTAGTAAGATATTCTCCATCCTGGTCCTTTTGAGGCAGCCATGGTAGAGAATCCCGGATACGTCATACCCGACGTCATTTTGCATTCGCCGGTTCCAGGCGAGGCCAAGATAGTGCAGCCAGATGAACAGCGGGCCGATGAATGCATCCCCGAAGATCAACCCATGGTGGCGAAGGTCGTGGTTCGAAAACCACTGCGGAGATGGATCACGGGTGGCGTCATTGTTCTGCTTACCCTAACTGCCGCAGGGTTTGCGCGATGGCAGCCCCGGAATCAATTATTCGAGCCTTGGTCAATTGAACGGGCAAACCTCGCATTGTCCAACGCGCCTGCCATCGCCGCCCCCCCGTTTACGAGCGTGAGTAAGGGTGCCGGCCAGGCAGATTCCTCCCTTGGCATTGCTGCGCATACTGGACACACGGGGCACCGGGCGGACGAAAAAAAACAAACCGCGTCGGTTGCACCGATCATCGGCACGGACGCCAAATTCATCGCCGTCGGCCCCAGAGCAAGTACGGTCCGGGGCTGGCTCCTACCATAGTGAGACCCCCCTCCACTCCGTTGCCTATGCAGGTCACATGCAAATTGCCGAGTTACTATTCGCCTACGGCGCCGACGTCAATGCGATTGACCAATACGGCTACACCCCGCTGCGACGCACCGTGGAACAGGGCCACCTGGCCATGACCGAGTTGCTCATAAACAAGGGCGCGGACATAGTGACCAGAGACAGCTACGGCGAATCGCTGCTCCATGTCGTCGCTCGTACGGACCACGTTGCGATAGCCAGGTTGCTGATAACGGGCGGCGTAGATATCAACGCCATGGACAGGCACGGATTCACGCCTTTGGACTACGCTCAAGGCAGCGAAACAACTATGGTCGAGACGCTCAGGCAACACGGAGCCATATGCACCATTTGCTAGATTCTTGCTACGCAGGTAAACCGGCGGAGTCGCCCGAATCTACTTTTTTGATCCTCGACGACTCGTCTATTGCATTTCAAGCTGGCGCTTGTCAACGGTCAACCTGGTCGATCTCGATAATCAAGCCTAAAAACATTATCGTCGAGGTTTTACGAAATGAATCAACGTACAAACGAGCTGGGGCAACCTATTGGCTTCCCCGTTGACGATTGGCAACCGCCTCCGTTGCCTCCGCACTGTCCTGCCTTGGGCCGTTTATGTCGAATCGAGCCTTTTGTCCGGGAAGCTCATTCGAAAGCCTTGTACACCGCATTCGCGGAAAATTCCGATAACCGCAATTGGACTTATTTGCCTTACGGTCCATTTGACGATTTCGAGAGCTTCGATTCGTGGGCGCGGGCGACCTGTACGGATGATGATCCCTTATTTTATGCCGTAGTAGATTTAGCCGCGCGGGAAGCGGTCGGCCTTGCGAGTTATCTGCGAATCAACCCGAACGATGGCGTTATCGACTGCTTGCGTTTGTCGTCATGCCCAGCCATCACCATTGGCTGTTCCTGCCGGATGAAGATATTGTCTTGACC
>CAMYOI010000680.1 GCA_947259955.1 uncultured Gammaproteobacteria bacterium | reverse complement strand
AATTCTGATCGTTGCCGTAGATGAGCAAAGTCTGCACGAACTGGGGCGCTGGCCCTGGTCCCGTTCCGTGCACGCGCAACTGATCGAGAAGCTCAACGCGGCGGGCGCCCGCGTCGTCGGCCTGGACATACTGTTTTCTGAAGCCGCGGACGCTGATCCGGACGGGGATCGCGATCTGATCGATGCCGTGGAGGAAAGCGCCCGAGTCGTACTGCCGGTTGCAAATACGGAACGCCGGCTGGGCGGGCAGCTCGTCGAAGTCCTCCCGTTCAGCGCGTTGTCCGACGCGGCCGCCGCCATCGGGCACGTGGATCGCCAGCTGGACCCGGACGCAATCGTGCGCAGTACCTACCTGAAAGGTGGGCTGCAGTCGCCGCGGTGGCCAAGTTTCGCGCTGGCCATGTTGGCCGTGGCTTATCCGGACAGAAGTCCGCATCTGGCGGGATTGCGCGCGCCGCCGTCAGGTGGAGCATCGCCGATGATATGGATCAGGGACTACCAGATCTGGGTCCCGTTCGCGGGCCCACCGGGGACCATACCGCGCGTGTCGTATGTGGACGTAGTAAGAAATCGGCTGCGCCCGGATATGTTTTCCGGCGCCTTGGTGATCGTCGGCGCCACCGCGGTCGGGCTGGGTGATTTGTTGCCGACGCCGGTATCCGGTCACGGACAGCCCATGCCCGGCGTGGAGATCGTGGCCAACGAGCTGGACGTCCTGTTGCAGGGGCTCGAGATACAGCCGCTGGAGACTGCCTGGTGGTGGTGCGCCGCGGTTTTTTTCGTGCTGATCCCTGTACTGCTGTATCCACGAATTCCCCGCTGGTCCCTGTTGGTGTGGGGCGGCTTCATTGTCTTCAACATCGGTTTCAGCATGTTGCTGCTGCACACCACCCGGCTGTGGTACGCGCCCGCCAGTGCCCTGGTTGTACAGCTCATCAGTTATCCACTGTGGAGCTGGCGGCGCCTGGTTCAGACTGTGATCTATCTCAATCGCGCGCTGCAGGTGCTGCACGGCGAACGAATCGTGCCGGAGTCGATATCCGGTCTGCCGCTTGCAGAATCGATGTCGTTTCTAAGCTGCATCGTACCGCTGCGTGGCGCCGTAGTTCTGGATGCTTCCCATCGTGTCCTCGATCGATGGGAAGATGCGCCGGCGCGCCCCGACATCGCGTCGGAGGCGGCTGACGTATGGCACGTCGACGGGTCCGACGCCTGGATCCGTATCCACGGCAGCCCGTATGATTTCTATTTCGGCGTTCGATGCGCGGGCGAGGCCGGGCTGGGTAAGAAATATTTGGACTTGTTGACGCCGATAGCATCAAACCTGCGGGCGCCCGCGGCTGAGCCGCCTCGCAACGTCGCGGAGTACATACAACGACGTATCGAGCAGGTTCAGGCGTCCACCGAGAAGATACAGTTCATGCGGCGCTTCGTTTCCGATACGTTGGCGCAAATGGCTCAGGGTGTCGTCGTGACCGATGGATTGGGTCACGTCATGTTGGCCAATACCCGGGCCGAAAAATATTTAGGCATCGACAGCGCCGAGCGGCTGGCGAGACGCGAAATCACGGAGTATTTGTTCAAACTGGAGATCTTCGGCAATGAGACCTGGCCCGAAATACTTCGTGCGGTGATGGTCGACAGCGAGCCCGCCGAACTTTCGGTGCTTGCGCCAAACGGATTGCACCTGCTGGTGCAGCTTTCGTCATTCGTATATAACTCCGAGATGAGCCGAGGACTGTTGTTGAGTCTTGCAGACATTTCGGCGTTGAGGGAGAGTGAGCGCCAGCGCCGTGAACTGACCGCGTTCATATCGCACGATCTCCGCTCGCCGCTGAGTTCGATCCTGGCCATAACCGGCATCGCCAGGGTGGATCCTCGACGCATCGGCGTTGACATGCTGGAGCGGATCGAGAACCATGCACACAGGACTCTGGCGCTGGTCGATGATTTTCTCGAGTTCAATCGTGCCCAGACCGCCGAATGGAAGCAGTTTCAAAACGTCAATCTGTCCGCGGTATCGCATCAGGCCATTGACTCCGTATCCGATCGGGCCGTCGCCCGGAATATACGGTTGATTCGCAAACTCCCCGACGAGGCCAACGTCACCGGCGATCCTGCACTACTGGAGCGCGCCGTGATCAACCTGCTCGATAACGCCATCAAGTACAGCCCGTCGCAGGCGGAAATAACCGTCACCGTCGAGGAGACCGCCCAGGATGTCCGGTGCACCGTCGCGGACACCGGATACGGCATACCCCGCGAGGACGTGGACCGGATATTCGACCAGTATCAGCGAGCCGGCGGCGATCAGCACGGCAAGCAGCCCGGGGTAGGGCTGGGACTGTCATTCGTTCGCGTCTGCATGGAACGCCACCGCGGCCGCGTGGACGTCAAAAGCGAAACCGATAAGGGTTCCAGATTCACCCTGGTTTTC
>CAMYOI010000679.1:797-5367 GCA_947259955.1 uncultured Gammaproteobacteria bacterium | reverse complement strand
GGAGCGGTTCCCCGCGCTCCGCAAAATTGCGCTCCCCCTTGGAATCAGTTCGGCCGTAACCGGCCAGTTCCGGTCATTCAGCTGATCGAAGTCAGCACCTTAAGCGGTCATTCAATGCAGGTCGTTCACTAGATTCAGCGTCGCCACGAGGCGAGTCCGAATACGACGGCAGTGACGCCAGTAATTAGAGGCTTGACGCGATTGTGACGAAGGGACATGTTGTTCAGGTGACTGATATGTGGTGCCTTGCCGTATTCGAACACGGTAACCTGCCGTCTACTCAACGTAGAGCCCCAATCAATCGAGGAGGAGCCTATGTCCATGGATGCGAAACAAATCGAGAATGAAGCCTTAGGTCTTCCGGAGAAAAAACGGGCTGAACTAGCGCAAAAGCTATTGCTCAGTCTCGATGCCGCATCCGAGGATGCATTCGCCGAAGATTGGTTGTTGGAAGCGAACCGCCGAGCGCGAGAGCTGGATGAAGGCACTGTGAAGCCCATCTCTGCCGAGGAGGTTAGACGGAAAGCGCTGGCTCTCTTGCGGTGAGGTATGAATTCCATCCGGCTGCCGAGACAGAGCACCTTGAGTCAGTTGGCTACTTTGAGTCTAAGAAAGCGGGGCTCGGGGCCAGCTATCTCGCCGAATTTGAACGAACCGTGGCGTTGGCCTGCAGGGCACCTGATCGGTACCCTATCGAGAAGGAACCCGATGTGCGTCGCGTTCGAATGAAACGCTTTCCGCATACAGTGTTCTTTCGCAGTGTCACCGATGTGCTTCAAATCTTGGCGGTTGCTCATCATCGAAGGCGACCGGGCTACTGGCTGAGCAGGGTTTGAGATGCAAGCACCGGACTGATCAACACCGGTGCTTGGTGGGGCAGTCATCCAACCGGCGACGAGTCGCCTTAGGTGATGCCAACGTCAGCCATCTAAGATTTCCGATTCAAAGCAGTCATCGGACCGAACGTCTGTTCAGGGTCGACTCCGGGCATTCGAGGAACCTTGGTCGGCCGACGCAGGCTGATCGACAGCAGTCGGCCAATTCTGGCCGTTGGGAGAGGGCTCAGAACGCAGCTTTGAACGACAGCTTACCGTCTCTTTGCGGAAGTTCGCGTTGCCCCTGAGCTGGCAGTTGGACGGCAACCGTTGGTAGCGAAGGCGCGGTACATGCGGAGGCGCGACGAGCGTGTCGTCGTCGGATACACTGTAGCCAGCAACTCGCGCAGCGCGCGAGAGCTCGGCACCCTCGGCGAGTTCCTGCTGGAGCCGAAACGGCGAGGATAGGTCAGTCCAAGGCCGAGTCACCAGAGTTCGGTATAGGGGAAGCAACGCTCCACATGTCGCCAAAGCTTATATTCTGGCTCCTGATTGCCACTGTGCTCCTCGTTGTGTACGGGGGAGCCTCCATCGTCGGGCTGGTCGTCGACTACTATTGGTTCGGTGCGGTGGGCTTCCCGCAGGTGTTCAGCACCATCGTGTGGGCAAAGATCGCCATCGTGGCGGCCGGCGTCGTGGTCGCCTTCGTCGTTCTATTGGCGAATTTTCTCTTCGCCGTGCGCCAGCTCGGCGATCCGCGCCGGTATCTACCGCCGCAGGTCCTGGGCTCGCCGCTCGGCAATCTCGCCAACAAGCGCTCGCTCGTCTGGCTCGCCGCGCTAGCCAGTTTGCTTCTCGCGCTCGTCTCGGGGATCGCGCTGTCAGCCAACTGGGAGCAGGTGCTCCTGTACTTCAACGCGGTGCCGTTCGGCCATGCCGACCCGATCTTCGAACGCGATACGAGCTTTTATGTCTTCACGCTGCCTTTCTACGGCATGTTGCAAGCCTTCCTCTGGTCGACCGGCCTCGTCGCCCTTGTCGGTAGCAGTGTCGTCTATTATTTGCACTTTCAGGCCGAGCGTGCGCGCACCGCGATGGATGAACTCAGCGCGCTTGCGGCGATGCCCGCTAGCCATCGCATGCACCTCGCGGTGCTCGGGGCATTCCTCCTCCTGCTCCTTGCGGTAGGGGCATACCTCGACCGCTTCGAGCTCATGCACGAATCCGGCGGCCTCTTCGCCGGGCCTGGGTACGCGGACGTCAACGGTACGCTGCCGGTGCACGCACTGCAGGCGATTACCGCCCTCGTGGCGGCGATTGGGCTGGTGTTCGCGGTGGTCGGACAGCGGTGGCGCGTGCTCATCGGTCTGGCCGCTGTGATGGCGCTCGTGTGGATGGCGGGCGGATTTTACCCGTCGGTCTTGCAGCGTTTGGTGGTCGCCCCTAACGAGCTCGAGCTCGAGCGAACCTTTCTCGGTCTCGAGGACAACCGTCCGACGGTCAACAACGTTCGCCTGTGGGACCATGGCCCGCTGCTAGACACGTTTGCGCAGATCCAGGAGATCCGAACGTACTATGACTTCGTCTCGGTGGACAACGATCGTTACCGGCTGGGCGGCGATCTCCGCCAGACAATGCTCTCTCCGCGAGAGCTGAACGTCGAATCGCTGCCGAGCCGCACCTGGGTCAACGAACGCCTCACGTTCACGCACGGTTACGGACTCACGGTCGGTCCGGTGAACCGTGTGAACGAGCAGGGGTTGCCGGTGCTGTATGTGCATGCTCTGCCGCCGCGCTCGAGTGTACTCGAGCTCGAGGTGATCCGCCCAGAGATCTACTATGGTGAGGTGACGCGCGACTACGTGTTCGTCAATACGCGACAGAAGGAGTTCAACTACCCCGAGGGCGATCAGAACATTTTCTCGACCTACGAGGGTAGCGGGGGCATCGGCCTCGGCGGCCTGTGGCGTCGACTGTTGTTATCCGCGTATACGCGCGATATGAAGATGCTGCTTTCCGATGATTTCATCGACGAGACTCGCATCCTCATATTCCGCAACATTGAGGAACGTATCCGCAAAGTAGCACCGTTCCTGCACTTTGACCGGGACCCCTACATGGTCATCGACGAGGGGCGGCTGTTCTGGATCTTCGACGCTTACACTATCTCCGATCGCTTCCCCTACGCCGAGCACATCGGCCAGGCGGCGAACTACATGCGCAACCCGGTCAAGGCCGTGATCGACGCCTATAATGGCAGCATGGTCTTTTACATGGTCGATCCGGACGAACCGATCGCGCGCGCCTGGGACGCCGTCTTCCCCGGCATGATCCGCCCGATCGACGAACTGAACGCATCGCTGCACGGACACCTGCGCCATCCGGTGGACTTCTTCAATGTGCAAGCCGAGATGTACGCCACCTACCACATGCGCGACGTAAACACTTTCTACAACAAGGAGGACCAGTGGTCCGTCCCCGAGGTTGGCGACGAGCGCATGGAGCCTTACTACACCGTGATGCGTCTGCCCGAGGAGTCGGAGGCAGAGTTCATCCTTATGCTGCCGTTCACGCCGCGGCTCAAGGACAACCTCGCCGCGTGGATGGTGGCGCGCAATGATGGAGAGTTGCTCAGTCAGCTTGTCGTTTACGCGTTCCCCAAGCAGCGGCTGATCTACGGGCCCAGGCAGATGGTGGGGCGTATCAACCAGGATCCGATCGTTTCGCAGCAGATCACGCTCTGGGACCGTGCGGGGTCGAACGTGATTCGCGGCACCCTGCTCGTCATCCCTGTCGAACAATCGCTTATCTACATTCAACCCCTGTATCTGCGCTCGGAGGATGGGCGCATCCCGGAGCTTAAACGGGTGATCGTCGGCTACGGTAACAGCATCGCGATGGGGGTGGACCTAGAGGATGCCCTTGAGCGGATCTTCGGGCCCGCTCTCCGGATGGCGCCCGACTCGTTGTTTGAGCAAGTGGAGCCGTTGCAGCCGGCCGCTGCGGCCCCCTTTGCCGGTGAATCCCCCGAGGCGCCCCCGGGAAGCGCAGCAGCGCGTGCGCGACAACACTACGAGGCTATGCGCGAAGCCGCGGCGGCGGGCGACTGGACACGCTTTGGTCGCGAACTCGACGCTCTGGGCGAGACGCTGCGCGAGCTTGAGCAGTGACGACCGATCTCTTCGTGCTTCACGGTCGCGTGCTATCGCCGATCTGGTAGGTGGCGTTCTCGAGCCACTGTTCACTGATCTCTACCCCCCACCCCGGTGAATCGGAGACGTCGATGTTGCCGTCATGAATGACATACAGCGTTTCTTTGTAGAGCCCGTATTGCCACGGGTAGTAGTCGGCCTCTTCGAAGGTATGAGGTTGGATAAACCCACTTTTTCGTTATCCACCTCGATACGGGGCCACACTGGACCAGTGTTTCTGCCGCCTCATTGGGACTGCTGCCAGGGGTCTGGCCTATGGAATTGAACGTTGAGTCCCGTTCTGTGGTGATTTCCCGTCCAGAGAACGAACGCCGCTGTGCCCTTCATCCATGAAAGCACCCAGCATGATCCCCAAATGCGGCGCTGACACTCAGCCAAACAAGCCCCGTTGCGGCGGGGCCCGGCTTTCGGGCAGCAGGTCGGTACAACGAAGGTCGTCTTCTTGTTCAGGTGGTTGAGAATTCTCTCGATGACCCCAGGGTCCTCAATGCAGGCGATCACTCGGAACGCACCGCCGCAGACGCGGCAGGTCTCAACGTCGAA
>CAMYOI010000679.1:0-743 GCA_947259955.1 uncultured Gammaproteobacteria bacterium | reverse complement strand
AAACGAAGTAGGCCAGTGTGCCTGCCTTTCTGGACAGCAGTTTCGCTATTTGCGGAATAGCGCGTCGACTTCTATTGACCGCTTGGTGTTGGACAGCGGACGCTCGTATTGCTGAGCGTCGGATGGCCGTCATGGGTCGGAGGACTAAACCGCTCGCGCGGTAGGGGGGCCGCGATCGGAGGGAGTCGGTATCGAAGTAGATCAGTTTCCTATGTTGAGTTTGAGGCATGTCGCCTCGTCTCACCACAGGAGCCGATCCATGACCCTCACGGCAAAAGCCATCAGCCCGCTGCGCCAACGCATGCTCGAAGACATGAGGTTGCGCAAGCTCTCGCCGAAGACGCAGACCGGCTATATCCGGCACGTGAAGGAGTTTACCCGGTTTCTGGGTCGTTCCCCGGATACCGCCACTGCCGAGGACCTCAGAGCTTATCAATTGCACCTGGTCGAGCAGGGCATCGCCAGTGGCAATCTCAACGCCAAGATCACGGCACTGAAGTTTTTCTTCGAGACCACCCTCGAGCGTTCGGAAGTGACCACGAAGTTGCGGCATGTGTACGAGCCGCGCAAGATCCCGCTCATCCTCAGTCTCGAAGAAGTGACCCGCCTCCTGCGCTCAGCCGGTAGCCCCAAGTACCAAGCCGCTCTGGGCGTGGCCTACGGCGCCGGCCTACGTGCCAGCGAAGTGGTGCACCTCACCGTCAACGACATCGACAGTGAGCGCATGGTCATTCGCGTCGAAC
>CAMYOI010000678.1 GCA_947259955.1 uncultured Gammaproteobacteria bacterium | reverse complement strand
CACCGCGCGTCACTGCGCCGGAGGGCCTCGACAATCTCGATCCAATGAACGAAATGCCGCTGCCCGAGGCGTCGCCACGTGAGGAGGGGGGCTACGATGGTCCGTGCCTGGAGTCGCCGCCGCAGATTCTGATCATCGAGTAATCCCCGAATTCGGAGAGGTGGCTGAGTGGTTTAAGGTGCTCGCCTGGAAAGCGAGTGTGTGGTGATACCGCACCGAGGGTTCGAATCCCTCCCTCTCCGCCAGAAATCAAACCGGCCCCTTTGCGGGGCCGTTTTGATTTCTCGCCGAGTGTGGTTGAGGATGAGAACCCTGTTCGACCAACGCAGCCGCGGAGCGGCGTGTTGGCGGGGAGCGAGCGTAGCGAGCGAGCCAATCCCTCCCTCCTTGTCACACAAGATTTCTGGATTTTCCACCCTGCCGCGAGGCACAATGACAGCATGGGTAAACCCCAACCCCCCGCCCGCAGCCGCTGGCTGCCCGATCCGGCGGCACGAATCTGGATTGCGATCGTCGTTGTCGTCATCCTTGCGGCGGCCGCGGCCTGGAGTTTTCTGCCCCCGCCGTTACCGGAGATGGTGCGTTTGGGCACCGGTCAGCCCGGTGGCCCCTACGAGCGCTTCGGCGAGGGGCTGCGCAAAGAGGTGGCCGAACAAGGCGTCGAACTGGAGACGGTTAACACTGCCGGCTCGATGGAAAATGTCTACCTGCTACTCGATGGAAAAATCGATGTAGCGCTGGTCCAGAGCGGAAACCTGAGTGACGAGCAGGCGGCCAGGCTGCTCTCCATCGGCAGTGTGTTCTACGAGCCGTTGCTCGTGGTGGAGCGTAGCGAATGGGATTCCTATCATATCGCGGGCGGCCGTATCGCCATTGGCGCGCCTGGCAGCGGCGGCAATGTGCTCGCGCGCGGCCTTCTCGAAGACCAGGGGGTCCGCGACGGGGAGCCGCCAGGGACTGAACTCGTGGAGATTGCGGGACAGGCGGCCGTCGATGCGCTCCTGGCGGGCGAGGTTGACTCAGCAATTCTCTTGACGTCATTTGACGAGCCGTGGGTACGGACACTGTTTTCCGACCCTGGCCTGAGGGTGACGGACTTCACCCTGGCCGAAGCATTTACGCGACACGATCGGTTTCTCAGACGTCTGATCATCCCGGCCGGACTTGTCGATCTCAGGTACGAACTGCCGCCTGAGGATCTGGAGGTCATCGCGACGACTGTCAGCCTGGTGATCAGGCCGGATGCCCACAAGGCGCTTATCCCTTTGTTCATAGAGAGTTCGCGGCAACAACTTTCCCAGGGCGGCTTGCTGGCGGCTCCGGGAGAGTTTCCTTCTGCGCATGGGGTTGAGGCGCCGCTCGCAGATGAGGCACTGCAATACTTCGAGCGGGGACCCTCATTCTTCTATCGTTGGCTTCCGATCAGTTATGCATCGACAGCTACGCGCCTTGCGATCATTTTGATTCCGCTTCTCACCCTGATGTATCCGCTGTTTCGCCTGGCCGGCCCGGCTTACCGCTGGGCCACCGAGCGCCGTATTTACCGCTGGTATCGCGTGCTGGGGCGGATTGAGAGGAGGATGGATGCCGGCGACAGCGCTGCCAGCCTTGATCCTATCCAGGCGGATCTTGATCGCGTTGACGATCAGATTCGGCACATGCACGTGCCGAACAAATATGCGTCTAATCTGTTCACCCTGCGAATGCACCACAAGTTGCTGCAAGACCGGCTGACGAGCCTTCGACGGATGGCCGAAAACGGTCAGTAGCGTTAGACTGTGCCGAGGTTAGGGATGAGACAAGAATAAGAAACGATGTTCAGGGCGGCCGAACTCGGGCAGAGATTATCCAAGAAGGAATACAAGGCGCGTGCCCCGGATATCCGCAGGCAGCTGCTCGAGGCCCAGGTATTGCTCAGTCGGACGGCTGACTTCAGCGTTATGATCGACTTCGCGGGTGTTGACGGGGCGGGCAAGGGCTCTACCGTCAACCTCCTGAATGGCTGGATGGACACCCGGCTGATGACGACCAATGCGTACGGTCCACCGACCGACGCCGATCAACAGCTACCGAGGTTCTGGCGCTTCTGGCGGGATCTGCCCGGCGCCGGCCAGATTGCGCTCAACCTGAGGGCGCGCTACTCGACACCGTTCCTTGATCGCGTTTATGAGCGCGTATCGGATCTCGAGTACCTCGCCGCGCTGAAGCGGATACGGACGTTCGAGCGCATGCTTGCCGACGATGGCATGTTGATCATCAAATTCTGGATGCACTTGAGCCGTGATGAGCAGCAGCAGAGGCTGGACTCACTGCAGTCGGACCCGGATACGGCGTGGCGCGTCAGTGACCGCGACTGGGAGCACTGGAAGATCTACGACAAGTTCATCGAGACGGCCGAGCGTACGATTACGGAGACGAACACCGAGTTCGCGCCGTGGCACATT
>CAMYOI010000677.1 GCA_947259955.1 uncultured Gammaproteobacteria bacterium | reverse complement strand
TTTCATCGTCACCCAGTCCCGGCTCATGTTGGTCAGCATGGACATGGAGCCATAGGGGACGATATGCACCGGACCGGTGGCGCCGCGCAGCTGCAGCGATCTGATGGAGATCTTCTCCACGGTGCCCTCGATTCCCCCAACGTCGATGTATTCGCCGACGCGGAATGCATCATCCAGCAGAAAGAAAACTCCCGATACCACATCTTTTACCAGCGTCTGCGCGCCGAAACCGATGGCTAACCCCAGCACGCCCGCACCGGCCAACAGCGGGGTGATGTTGACGCCGAGCTGGCTCAGCGCCAGCAGCACGGTGATGGTGATGATTGTGGCCTGCAGCGCCATCCGCGTTATCGGCAGAATAGTCGCCATGCGGGACAGCCCCGTGCCGCCCGCTTCACCGCTTTCGGTGGCGCCCTGCTCGACGGGAATTTCCCGGGCCAACCGTCGGTTGATCCACAAATTGGTGGCCTCCCACGCGACGTAGCCTAACGCGAGGATGAGTAGAAAGCCTACGCCGTTCGCGGCGATGGTCGAGCCTAGCCCGGTTTCCGTCATGTTGTATAGACTCAGGCCGCGGAGTTTTGCGAACATCAAGATCAGCACCGCGAAGAACATTATTCTACCCATGCGCACGTAGCACAGCCGCGTCTCATGGTAGGCCTTCTCCGCGACCTCACCCTCGCCCTCCATTTTTGGCACGAGATATGCCGCTATTCCCCGCACCATGGTATCTAGAAAAGGTGCAACGACGATCAGCGCCAGCGACAATGCGCTGCGGGCCGGCGTTATCGTTTCCGCCCCCGCGCTAAGTGAGAACTGGGTCACCAGCCAGTCGAGCGCAATGATGATGATGGAAAAACCGGGCCACCAGGCGGCCACCCGCGCCAGTCCGGGGGTCAGGTACTCATCGTCGCCTCTGATGATCTCGGTAACGCCTTTGCGTGCGCTCCATGTGACATAGATTACCCAGGCGATGATGAGCAGCCCCGCCCAGAATCGGTAGGTCACGACAACATCGATCCTGAAGTAATTCATTGCGGCGGCAACAAACAGCGCCACGCCAACCACGGCTGCAATAAGGACCATCTGCCGGTAAATGTAATTCGCCGTCCGGTCGTCAGTGGATACCAGACGCAGGTCCGCACGGTTAGGCGCCAGCACGAAGCGTAAAATCGCCGCTGAAAGGCGCGGTATCAGAACGGCCTGCAGGAAGAACGTTGTGGCAATCAGTTCATCCAGTTCATTGGTGTACAGAATATGCGCCGCGAACAGCGCGGCAACGGTAAAAACAACCAGGCTGCTGATCTGAATCAGGGCCCGAACGGAGAGCAGTCGCAGGGTATCGACGAGACCCTTGGGGCTGGTTTCCCTAATAGTGCCGCGCCACTTTGCGATGGCCCGGTTGTAGGCCCATTCCATTGCCGCCGCGATGGCGATGATGAGCACGAAGAAGCCGACCAGCATTAATCCACCGTCGAAGCCTCTTCCTTCAAAAAGGGAGGTAATTGCGGTACCGATACCGGCAAACATTTTGGGCAGATTGACGGCCTGCGCCGCGAAATAGTCGCCGAATCCCTCTAACCGACCTTCGATGGACTCGATGAATGAAGCGTCCCCGGCAGCAGTGGGGGTTTCCGCTGCGGTGGCGGCGGACTTGCTCAACAGCGTGATCAGACTGGACAATGCCTCCGTCTGTTCCGCGTCGAGTTTCGACACCAGTTCGCTGATGGCCTCAGGACCAAGCGCCTCGGGAACGACAACTTCTTCACCTCCGGCCTCGCTGTTCCGGGCGGAAGCCTGTCCAGCCTGGGTGGCCATCGAACAGGTAAATAGCAGTGCGGCAAACAGCGTCGTTATTTTGAGAATTTTCATTTCGTTTGCCAAAAGGTTGATCGGATTAGTGCCGCTAGCCGGAATCCAATTGCCGTATTTTCCTCCCGGCGAAGATTCAATGGCAATTAATGCAAGCTAACACGATTAGCTGAACGAACCAAGCATCCTCGGGATAGTCTCACTGGGTCTCAAGCAGCGTTCATCGCTGTGGAAATGATCCACGTCGGTCGACCAACTGAGCGACAATCAATCCTGCCAGCACCAGCACAGCGCCGGCTATTTGCCCGGCACGCGGCATAACACCCAGCACCATGGAGATCAGGATAGCCACGATCGGGACCAGATTGAGATACATGGAAGCAACGCCGAGACCCATAATTGCGACGCCCCGGTGCCAAAAAGTAACCGCAATGACCAGCACACCTATCGCCAGATAGAAGAACAGAACAAGGTCGACTCTGTTGATGCCGTCGAGCGGCCTGTACGTCGCCCCGCACAACGCAGCCAGAGCGTAAACAAAGGTCAATATGGGCAGGGTCGCAATCACACTCAATGCCGTAATTCGAAACTGCGAGCAATTCGGCAGCCATCGCTGTGCCATCAGCGAGTACCAGC
>CAMYOI010000676.1 GCA_947259955.1 uncultured Gammaproteobacteria bacterium | reverse complement strand
AGCGGTGACGATCTCGTCGATATCGGATTTAGTGCAGATCAGTGCCAGGCTCAGGCAGATGGCGTTGTTGAGCTTGTGGAAACTGCGGTTGGTACGGCCGATGATCACGCCCTGCTGCAGGCAGTCCGCGGAGATCTTCATCACCACGGCCTCTTCCACCGGCTCTTTGATTTGGCGGTCCTTCACAAGCTCCGCACCGACGAACAACCTGTGGGTGTCGAATTATAGATTATGCCGCGAGCGGGAGTTGTACCAACCCAAGGCAATGTGACTGCCATCGGAAATCATCGATCTTCGCACACTGAGTCTCCGGTTCGCCGGCCACCTCGGCAGGTGTATCTCCACCAAGCGAAGCATGAACGCGTTCCTGATTGTAATAATATTGGAACTCACCGAGCTTTCTCTCGAGATCAAGCGTATTCCAAAAAAGCATATGATCAAGAAATTCTCTTAGAATTGTTCCTATTAGGCGTTCTACAAAGGCATGGGATACCGGAACACCGGGGACCGTCTTGATTTCGTCAACTTCAAGCACGCGCAGGTTCGCCTGCCACCGGTGGTATTCAAATAGTGGATCGTTGTCTGAACTCAAATATCGAGGTGGGGATCTACCGGCTACAACTTTGTTGAACATCTGGCACAGGATCATGCCGTTGACGTTGCCGGCGTGAACCGCGAATCCGATGCGTCGGCGAGTAAACTGATCCATCACCAACAGAGTCCAATGACTCTTGAGCGTAATCGACTCACAGCGGAAAAGGTCCACGCTCCAGAGGCTGTCTTTCATGTGCCCGAGGAAGGTCAACCACGAAGGGCCATTGCCATCGTCTTCCGGTCGGCAATGCTTGGCGAGAACACGCCGCACCACGTTTCTATCAATCTCAAGGCTAAACGTCTTCGAGATGATTCTCGCGATGCGGGGATAGCCAAAGCGTTGATTTCGGCGTTTGAGTTCGACAATGGCACGAAGGAGGAAACTCCGGACACCGACGAGGGTCTTCTTAGTGGGCTACCGCGCCAGCGCTCGACCCTACCAGTTTAAGCGGGTTGGTATCGCTCTATATCTAAATCGGCTTCATACTGCCGGGCTTGAGCAAGATCATATGCAGCCTGCATACGTAACCATAGATCGGCGGTGCCACCAAAAGCCTTTTCCAATCTGAGTGCCATGTCTGCTGAAATTCCGCTTTTCATGTTAACAAGGTTATTTAAGGCTTGGCGGCTCACACCCAGAACCTCGGCTGCTGCCGTAATCGACAGTCCGAAATGATCTATGCACTCCTGCCGTACAATGCGTCCAGGGTGCGGTGGATTTTTCATCGCCATAGTGGACCTTCCTTTCTAGTGGTAATCTTCATAGTTAACATCAAATACATCGCCATCTTCAAAGCGAAAAACAATACGCCAGTTACCGGAAACGTCTACGGCCCAAAAGCCTTTCCTATCGCCCTTCAATGCGTGAAGCCTAAAGCTCGGCAAGCGCAACTCCTTTAATGTTTGGGCATTATCGAGCGTAAAAAGAATGTTTTCTATACGTTCCAAACGCTCTGCCGGAATACGACTGTTATCGCCTCTTTCATACAGTCGCTTCAATCCCCGATGGCGAAAGCTTTTAATCATAATAAAATGTACACTGACAATTGTCAGTTGTCAAACTTTCTTAGGGCGTGTGTAGTTGTAGGCCCCGAAAATGTGAGTCGATTGATTCTGGCGAAGAGTGGTGTGTTTTGTGCAACCAAGAACGGTTGTCGCTTGGCAACAAATGCGCTTTCGCGATTACTGGCGAAGGTTAATCCAGTCAGGTCGACCGGGCCCCCCGTCAATATCTCCAGAACTACGGAACCTGATTAAGCGAATGTGGGAAGCGAATCCATGCTGGGGATCGCCTCGTATCGTTGACCTGATTAAGCGAATGTGGGAAGCGAATCCATGCTGGGGATCGCCTCGTATCGTTGGCGAGCTTCAGAAACTGGGCATCAGCGTCGCCAAATCCACCGTGTAGAAATACAAACCCAAGCGGGATACACCGCCCTCACCGTCATGGAAGACATTTCTCGAACAGCATGTCAAGGAACTGGTAGCCATCGAATTCTTTGTCGTCCCGACGGTGAAGTTTCGAGTGCTTTTCGTCTTCATTGTGTTGGCCCATTCGCGGCGGCAGATCATCCATTTTAACGTCACCGAGCATCCCACCGCCCGATGGACTTCCCAAAAGATCGTCGAGGCGTTTCCTTAAAATTCTGCGCCTCGATTTCTGCTACGAGACCGAGATGGTGTCTACGGCGAAACATGCCGACGACGATTCAAAAGCTTGGATATTGACGAAGTCGTTATAGCGCCCCGTTCACCTTGGCAGTATCCTTACGCTGAGCGCGTGATCTGCAGCATCCGACGAGAACTTCTCGATCATGTCGTCGTCCGGAATGAACACCACCTCAAGCGACAGCTTTCCGGTTATCTGGATTACCATCATCGATGGCGCACCCACCGATCCTTGGACATGGATGCGCCGAACGGACGACGCATAACACCTATCAGGCCCAACCAAGTTGTCGAGCTACCCACGGTACAAGGACTGCAGTATTATTATCTTCCGGAGGCTGCATGAATATTCGGGACACACAGGGGTTTTTCTTGTCCTTCAAATAATATGAACAAAAACCAGCGTTAACCCATCAACTATTGTTATCACTCACACTAAGCGATTCTCTCCAGCACTTCAGGATGTTTTTGCGCTACACGCAGAAGGGTTTTCGCAGCGCCGCGTGGTGAACGTCGTCCTTGTTCCCAGTCCTGTACGGAATCAATAGAAACATTGTAACTGCCCGGGCGTATAGACCCGCCCTTTTTTTCGAGCATTCATCTGCTTGACGGCTTTGAGAAGCTCACTGCCCTCCGCACTCATCTTCTTTTTCTTAGTCACGGTCAATTACCTCTTTAATCATGTTGAGCTCATGTGCCGGAATGGTTGAACGATCACTCTTGGCATACAACGTTAGTAGCCAGATTTCAGCGTTCTCCAGGCGGTTGTAGTAAATAACACGCGCGCCACCGCTTTTTCCACTTCCTTTCTGAGCCCACCGCACTTTTCGTTCGCCACCGGATCCCCGCACAACCGAACCGGCCGTGGGGTTCTGTGAAATGAACACCGCAAAAGCTTCTCGCTCATCATCGGTCGGGATCCGTGCAACCTTGCCTGCATAAACAGGTGTTTCGATGACGGTGTACAGAGATTAAAGATACGGCATTGCCGTACTAATGTCAATCTGATAATGTATTGTGCTCCGCAATAATATCGCGCCATGTTTTCCAGCGGTCGCTGACGCCTGGCGTCAGACATTGGCTCGCAATTGAATCATTGCAACAGGAGACAGGAGCCACAGCGCTATTTCTATTTCTTCCCGCTTCCACAGGGACAAGGCGCATTGGGCCCCACCTTCGGTTGTCCTGCTGTTTATATGGGACGGTCGAATACAAGATGTTCGCAGAAGCTTAAGGACGGGCTGAATTTCTCGGGCGCGATTTCAAAGATCATGATCGCCGAGCTGTAGAACCGCATGATGAATTTGACCACCAGCTCAAAGCGCTTGATGGCGGGAAATTCTGGCATCGTATTGTTTGGACCGCTGCCGAAAACGTGGGGCAGCCACTGTTCTGGGTTCACCGTCACCGGCCCAATCGCGATAGCGGTGAGAAAACCTTCGAGGGTGACGGCGTCCATGCACCCTTCGGGCAGTTCATCGAAATCATCGAGTTCTCCATACTCGTCGTCGCTGCGTCATTAGGAATCCGATACGCACAGGATACAAAGATATTCGTATCGAAGACAACCCTCACTCGCCGAGATATCGTCGCAATTCCTTTTCAGTCAAAATGCCTTTCTCTTTTGCTTTACGGCTCCAATAGTGCTGTATTCCTTTTAGTTCGCGCTTAAGTCGCGCTGTACGTGCACGACGAAGCGCATCCTGAATGACCGCGCTGACTGTTTTTCCTTCGCTGCGCGCGATGTCCTCTGCTTCTTTCGCGAGATCTGGAGGCAGTGATATAGTTTTCTTGATAGCGGTGGTCCTAACAGATTTAATATATAGCATCATGTAATGGTTGGTATGAATAATTACCACTACACATGTCATCCTGCACGTGTGGAGTCTTCTTCCACCGATTTTCGCACTTCTTCTTTTTTCCTCATCGTGTTCTCAAGAAATATCATGTCTTCGTTATGTTGATTCGCATCCGAGACTTCAGATTGACACAACCCTAAGATACACATTATTATTGATAATATGTGTATTCTCTGGTCGAACGAACCATTCATCTTGCTATCAATCACACCTTCCGTCACAGCCGCAAACAAGAACAGACGCTATGAAAGACGATACCGTACGCACCAACATTGTGCTGGACCGCAAGTTGGTTGAGGCCGGCCTAAAGGCAACTGGTCTCAAGACTCGACGCGAACTGGTTCACTTCGCCTTGCGCGAACTGCTACGCCACAACCAACAAAAGAGGCTCTTAGAGTTGAAAGGTAATGTGACGTGGGAGGGCGACCTGGCCGAGATGCGGGCAGGACGTCCGAATTTCTGATACTCGTCGATACCAGTGTTTGGGTCGATTTCTTCGCCGATCGTGATTTACCCCATGTCGCTAAATTAGAAGCACTCATCCTCGACAACGAAGATCTTGCGCTATGTGGGATCGTACTCACAGAGATTCTCCAAGGCATCGCCGATGACACAACTTACCGGCGTGTTCGGCGGTACCTCGCTCCGCTGGTGATGTTGCCGATAACGAATGCGGTTTTTGTCAAAGCGGCGGACATCTACCGAAAGCTACGCAACAAAGGTATCACCATCCGCAAATCCAACGATTGCATCATCGCCGCCACCGTTCTGGAACATCATTGCCGACTTTTACACAACGACAAAGATTTTGGTCCGATACAAAGGCACTTTCCGCTGAAGGTCGTGAAACCATGACCGCCGGGTGTCGATAGCGAGTAATCAACTATAATGGTCGTTCGAATCGCACCAAGTCGACACATCAGTGTGACGTTGACAAAATCGTGACGCAGTTCATTCAAAACGAGTCCATTCGAATCCCTTTCAGGATACCGTCAAGTTAACGAATCTGCGTAGGACAACATCTTTCCGGAGGCTCTCTTTCAACCTGAATTTCACATAAATAAACGACGTTTCACTCAAAATGGGCCAAAAGTCATGTTGCAGAACCCACCTTGGCTATGAGCAATCGCTTAACTTGACAGCA
>CAMYOI010000675.1 GCA_947259955.1 uncultured Gammaproteobacteria bacterium | reverse complement strand
CGATCCCAGTTTCTGATGGTAGTGGCGCGGATGCGGATTTTTGTTACTACCCCATCGGTATCCCCGACCGTGACGATGTCTCCGACGCGGACGGGGCGTTCGAACAGAATGATGATGCCGCTGATGAAATTGGCCACGATCTCCTGCAGGCCAAAACCTATACCGACGCCGAGGGCGGCAACCAGCCACTGCATTTGCGACCATTGCAGGCCTATCGAACTCAGCACCAGGACGACGCCTACGGCGACGATGGAATAGTTGGTCAAGGTCGTGACCGCGTAGCGGCTGCCCGACGACATGTCGAAGCGCTGCAACAGGATGATCTCCAGCACCGCCGGTAGTTTCTTGGCCAGGATGACCGTGGCGGCAGCGTAGACCAGGGTTAGGCCGATATTCGCCAGCGTGACGGGAACGAGCACGTTTTCGCCGTCCACCATCTCGCTGGAATGCCACAGCGTGACGTCATTAAGAATTCCGAAGGCAGGGAAGACATCGGACCAGATAAACCACAAGCCGATCAAACCCGAGGCAACCACGATCGTGTTGAGTAGTTCCAGGCTGGTATCACTCAGGGTGTCCAGGTCCATTCCCGGTTCTTCCACCTCCAGGTGGCCGGTTTCCAACCCGGCGTGCGCTTCAACGTGCCCCTGGTGCCTGTCCGAAACCGACTCACGCCGTTCGATGTCCGCTTCATAAGCGAGGTGCCGGCGAGTCACGCGCAGCCAGCGCTGTGCGAACGCGTTGAGTCCGACCAGGCCCACCACCATCCAGGTCGTCCGTAACAGCATCGCCATAAAAATGCCGGCGGTGTAGACGTATCCCGCGAGGGACAACAGGCCAAGCGCCAGCGGTGCCGCTACTAAAATCGGGTACACAATTCGATGCAGTCGGCGGAAGGCCCTTTTCTCCGGCTGCCGCATATATCGGGCCAGTGCACCATGTTTTGGATGCAGCACGCGGTAAAAGGCGAAGGAGACTGAAGCGACCAGGATCACAAAAGCGGCGCGGCCGATCAGCCAACCCACGTTCAGCGGGTCCAGGTAGAAGGCAAGATTGGTCACCGTCACCGCCGGCAGATAGACCCAGGTCAGTCGTTTCAACTCGGTGCGGAGCACTTGCAAGCTCGACTCGGACCAGCGGAAGTGCACGGCCGCGAGCCCCCCCGGGAATGCACGCCCACCAAAATGCGCGTATGTAGAAGAAGTGTGTTGCGACGTCGAGCAGTGAACCGCCCACCGCATTGGCGAAATCGGTGGTTTCGGCGGAGACTTTGAGTTGCCAGCCGATAACGGCGAGCGCCAGCGGCCATGCCGCCGCCGCGATCAGGGTCAACAGGAGAGTATTGACGCTATAACCGATGCTGTCGCTGGCTGCTTTGCCAACCTTGCGGCCATTGGCTTCGATCATCCTGAGCAGGCGTTTACGGCTCCACAGCAGGGCGATGAGACCCACAACCAGTAAGCCGAAAACCGGCGAGTGCGTGGCCTGGTAGGCGACGGTGCGCGCTGCTCCAAGCCAGCCGGCGGGGGAAAGGATCCGCCATACCTGATCGGGCAGAGCGCCCAGTTCCTCGAGCTCGGTCTGGGACGCGCTGCGCATCCACAGCAGGTTCTCATCGAGAAACCCGGTGAATTCTCTAATAGCGGCAAGCAGCCGCTTTTACGCTGATTCGAGTTCGCCGAGCGTGCGAAGATAGATGTCGTCGGATTCGATGGCCCTGTCCAGCAGCGCCTGACGGCTCGATCCCAGATCCTGGAGTTGCTCGTACAACCGCGAAGATGGGTCTGCGCTCACCTCAGCGGCAATACTGGCCACGTAAGCGTTCAGGTCTCTTAACGGCTTGGCGTCCCTTCTGTGACGCAAACGTTTCACGGCAGGGATTGGCTCCGCTGCAGCAGCATCTGGCCGAGCTCATGGCTCAAGCCGCCGATCTCGACTGATTCCCGGGCGCTGTTGAAGTCCTCTTCAATCTGCCGCGCCAGTTGTTTCACCTGCTCCATCTGGTCGGTGAGTGTCTTCATCGACGACGCCGTTGCCGCGATTTCTTCGGAAAGGTCCGCGTTCTCCTGGGCCAGGCGAATCACCAGCGGGTGATTGCCCGCTACCTCGCGCCGGGTCGCTTCCGCATCCGCCAATGCCTGGTCGGCCTCCTCCTGGCGCTTGCGGGCAATCAATTCCTCCAGGGTCTTCACCCGCTTGCGCGGCCGCTCCGCTTGCGCCGTCGCGTTATCCAATCTCGCCTCGAGCAGTTTTCGACGATCCGGTTGGCTCAGCAGTTCCTGGTCAAGCGCAGCGATCTCGGATCTCAACGCCTGGTAGCGGGTCTCCTGTGCCCATCGCCTCGCCTCCGACATTACCGGGCCCTCGTCGGCACGGAGCGGCAGTTTGAGCTGGGCAGAGGTGTCCTCCAGCTGCGATTTGGCCTCCGCGAGACGTGTTGCAACCTGTGGCGGTCGGTCTTTGATCTCCTGCAGGCCCTTCGCGGTTTCCGCGATGCTGGTTTTAATGGCGGCAAGGCTCGCCTTCTCTTGTTGCAGAATCAGCTCGAGTTGCTGCAAGGGGACCCTTGGATTGATGTCCAGTGGCCGTGCCGGTGATGGGGTTCCGGTTGCATCACGTTCCTGGTGCAGTGCCTTGCATCTCAGCGGCAGCGGTTTCTAATGCCTGCTTGAAAGCCGCCGCCGCCTGAACGTAGGAGTCAGTCGCCCGCCGGTTGCTCAAGGCCTTGCTGTAAAGATCCACCAGTCTGGCCTTGGCCTGTTCGTCCAGCGTTGTCGCGGCCTCGGCCTCCGCCAGTCTGGATTCGACAAGGCTGGCGGTTACCTGGGCCTGGGCCGGCGTACCTAAATCGTCTTCGTCTGTTTCCGAAAACGCAAGCGTCGGCGCCAGGAGGTAGTAGCCGCAAATGCATAGCGCTGCGAGAAATGATTTCTTCATGGGGAAGGCCTAAGAAAGTTCGTATCGATACGGCTCTCGAGAGGCACTCGGAGGTCGGGAAACTCAGGCCCGAAATACGGTTTTGTTGTCTCAAGGGCGGCGGTTAACCACCGAGATCGGTTTTTGCGGGTTGGATTCGTCATGATCGGGCTAAGTAACTTTTCATCTGCCGGGTAAGCGTCGGACGTATCCTCAAGGGTTTTATCGAAGAATAACCATATAGTGAGTACATTCCAGTCCATTTTGTGTTGATCCTGATCAGGTAAAGGCAAAAATGGAGGAAATGTACGCAGGGTCGGTCGCTCGATAAACCCGGTTTGCGGCGGGCGGACTCAATCCTCGCTTGGGTCCAATGCCAGGTGGCTTTGCAAATTGTCGTGGAGTCATGATAACCTGACACTG
Source organism: uncultured Gammaproteobacteria bacterium (assembly GCA_947259955.1). GTDB lineage: Bacteria > Pseudomonadota > Gammaproteobacteria > Arenicellales > JAANXG01 > JAHEKE01. The sequence goes on along the minus strand of CAMYOI010000675.1, from coordinate 982 downwards.
TGTCTGATTTCAAGCGATCGTCGTCTCCACTGCAAGTGAGTCCGCAACCGGTGCTCAAGATCGGTAAATCCGAGCGCACGCGTGCGGCAATTCTGAATGCGGCGTTGGATTTTATCTGGTCACATCCGTTTCGTGACATGACGGTCAGCGCACTGATGGCTTCTACAGGCGTGAGCCGCTCGGCGTTTTACCAGTATTTCAACGATTCGCACGAGGTGATGGAGGCTTTGCTGGACATGTTGCAGGACGAGATCTTCGAGGTTGCCGAACCCTGGATTGCGGGCGTCGGCGATCCCGTCGTTTTGATGCATGAGACCCTCGCCGGGTTGGTTCGCGTCTGCTATCGACGAGGCCCCTTTGTGCGGGCCATTGCCGATGCCGCCACCACCGACGAGCGCTTTGAAAAAAACTGGAAGCGGTTCCTCGGTCGGTTCGATGATGCGGCTTGTGCCCGCATTGAGGCCGATCAGAAGCAGGGCCTGATATCGGACTTCGATGCGCGCCCCGTCGCTATTGCGCTCAATCGTCTCGACGCCTACGCGTTCATCGAGGCGTTCGGGCAGCGCCCGAGGAGGCAACCGGAACCGGTCCGGGAGGCGTCGGCCCGGATCTGGATTTCCACCCTTTATGGCAGCGAGTGGCTCGGGAGCGGGTCCTCGAATCTCGTCCGGACGTGAGTCAAGCCGGATCGAGGACAAAGACATGAATTTGAATGGCAAGTCCCAGCATGAGTAAACAGAATCAAATGCAGAAAGGAAATATTGAGATGAAGAACCTAATGTTGAACATGCTCGCCGTTACGGCATTGGCAACCGCAATTGCGCTGCCGGCCAATGCAGCGGAGAAACCCAGGCTCGTTCTCCAGATCACCGTCGACCAGTTCCGGGGCGACCTGCCGACGCGCTACTTCGACCGGCTCGGCAAAGGCGGGCTGCGCTACCTGCTCGAGGAGGGTATCCACTACAACAACGCCCACCATGCC
>CAMYOI010000674.1 GCA_947259955.1 uncultured Gammaproteobacteria bacterium | reverse complement strand
ATCTCTTTGCGGCCGCAAAGAGTTCCGGCGCGTAATCGAACGGCCGATGCGTTGAACAACCGTTTGTGTCAAAAGCGAGGATATCCGTCGACCCGAAGAAGCTAATCAGGATGGTTCTCATCTCCGACAGCGTCTTGTCCGAGCAAACCTGGCTGCAGGGTCCTTCCCTCTACAAGTGCTGACGTGCCGGGATGAACCGGCACCGGTAGCCGCTCTGCACCGAGCAACGGCGCCCTGCCCAGCGCTCGCGCCAGCGTGTCGGCAACAATCCAGGCGTGATACTCTGGCAGGGAATCGCTGCCCAGCAGCAGGTAGCCGTCGAACTCGAACACCACCAGAGCATCGAATGGACCATAATCTTCGAAAGGCGGCATGCCCAGGCGCAGCTGCCGCCCCTCCTGATGACTGAGCAAGACGAGTTCCAGCTGGCCTGTAGTGATCAGGCTCGCCAAACGTTGCTGGTCAGGCGCGCGCGCGACCCGCGCCTTGCTCTCCGGCAGTTCCTTGGCCAGCAGCCGGGCAAGCTGCTTGCCAAACGGATAGCTCTCCGGATCGGCGCGGCAGGTACCGATGATCAGATGTTTCTTGCGATAGACGGCCCATTGGCGATACGGCGTGTGAGCGATGGCTTTCTGCAAACAAGCAGCTGCAATGGTCCCGACCACGGCTCCAGCCAGAAACGCCCGGCGCCCAACTTTACGGGTCGATCTCATCGCCATCCATCAATTATTGGCGACGAGCCCGGCTACACGATCATCAATCAGCAAACACACCTTTATTGAGCACTGCCGTAACCACGTAGTTGGGCACGTCGACAACCTGCCCCACACGGAGATCAACTGCGACGCTGGCCAGGATATAGGCCTGTTCAGAGGACAGTCCGTGCTCACGCACGATGTAATCGATCATTTGCAACAACGCGTGTCGCGCCGCCAGCGTCAGATCCTCGGACAGATTTTCCAGATCCGTTATCTTCTGCGAATCTATATAGGTTAAGAACGGCGGCACCTCGCCGGCCATCTTCAGCGGCAATCCGACCGTCTGATGAAATGCAGCAGGCTCCATGTTTCTGATCTGGCTGCCGCCCTCGACCTGAGGGCTCGACAGGTTCCCAGCCTCGCCGGCGCGTATTTCCGTAACGAGTGTTACCTTCGCGCCCATTTCAATCGCGGTGCCGGAAACCTCACCATCTCCCTGGGCATAGTGGACATCTCCCACGAACAACCCGCAACCGTCGACAAAACAGGGGAATAAAATCGTGGTTCCGATCTGCATTTGCTGCACGTCCATGTTGCCGCCGTTCTCTCGGGGAGGGATCGTACGCAGACAATCCGCCTTGTGCGTGCCCTCTGGCCCACACACGGCCGCCGGCAACGCACCAGTGGGCTCCGGCTGCAGGGCAACGCCACCGGCCGCGCCGAGCTCCGCCTCCCGCATCTTCCAGGCCGCAACCTCCGGTTCCCCGGGTAAGACCCCTATGGAACCCGGGAACGCTTCGTAGGGAACCTTGACCCCCGGCATCTGATCCGATTCCGCGTGGGTGCGCGTCAAACGCCAGTTTACCAGGTAGGGCTCGGTGTAGATGTCCCGCAGGAAGCCGAAACCCGGCACTATAACGGTATATCCATATTCGTCCGGTTCAATGTCGACCAGCGTCACAGCCAGCACATCACCCCGTTTGGCGCCTTCTATATGGACCGGCCCGGTCATCGGGTGTACCAGGTTGAGATCGATCGCAGCCATATCATCGGCGACGGCATCCAGATTCAGATCGGAGTCTAGCGCGTCTCGTGTGTGAAAGATCAATTGGTCGCCGGGTTTTGCCCTCTCCACCGGTTGAATCGCCGGATGGTAGCGGTTGAAACAGTTTGAATCATCAACACAGTGCTCACCGCTTTTTTTGACCTCTAACAAACTGCGCCACTTGACGTCCGTGGTGTCGGCAAGCGTGATTTGCGAAGATAGCAGCAAGCCGCAGATAGCTGACAAACCCTTGGTGATATTGCTCATGGTGGTCCTCCATAGTTAACTGTTGATATCGGTTGATCAACAGATCAGATAGTCCGGCATAACCGTCTGTATTGTCAAACCCGAGGTGCGCTTTACACTCCTGACTATAGTTACTCGACGGCGGCCATGGCCGTATTCTATGCCCAGCCGAGTCGGGTCAGTACAGCTTTCTACTGCATCAACGACCTAGATCAATGAAGGCGCTCATCGAATCGAACCACATCAAGCCGGTCATGGACAGGCACTTTCCGTTGGAACAGACCAGAGAGGCACACCGATACATCGAAAGCGGGCGGAAATCGGGCAACGTGGTCATTATCCTGAAAAAAGTTTCACGCAAGCAGCGGGTCCTAGTGTACCCCGTCGTAAATTCTGTGACATTCAGCGAAGCGACAAGCATCCGAATTCAAGGCGCATTCGCGAAGCACTAGCGAGCTAATGGCAGCGGA
>CAMYOI010000673.1 GCA_947259955.1 uncultured Gammaproteobacteria bacterium | reverse complement strand
AAGCGACCATGGCCAGGGCTCCGAGAGGTTGAAGAACCCCTCCCTTATAGCACGAAGACGGTCATGGGATTAGGCTCGCCGGGCTTGCCTTGCGGGCTGTCACCGGGCAAACACTGAACGATGTCGCAACACACCGAGCGGCGGTGCGAAGAGCTCGTTGAACGGTCTATCGGAGCCATTTCGACAGCACGAAAGTGTAATCGCTGATCCCGACGGCCGAGACTCTTGACCCGATCGCCAGTTGCCGCCGAACAAATCGTAGATCTGTCTTCTCTCCGAATCCTTCTGCGCACTCGACGCCGCTAGACCTCCCTGAAACCCTCCTCGACTTTAGCCTGACGGCTCACAACCGGATGCTGTTTTGGTGCAGGCTCTCTGGATACCCGCCAGATCCGACACGAGGAAGTCTTCCTCTCGACCGCGAGTCTCTTGCAATAGTCCTTGTATTCCATATGGTGGAAATGTGGCCCGTAGGTCAGGGGGTTACATCAGGGGAATCAATGCGTTGCGTCACCCTAAATCTAACCCTGCGAGATCTGTACATATTGTACAAGCACGAGCGCATACCAAAATCGTACCCGACGAAGGCACGGTTAGAAGGTGCGGCCGGTGGTTGAGTATATCAAGAGCTTCCTTGATGACGCTCTCTAGCACCGGCTCTTGTTCGGTAGCGACTTATGGCGTGTTCGCCGCCGCGAGCCAAACACCGCGCGAGGGTGACGCCGGCGAAGCTGGGGAAGGGCAGCAAACCCAACCCATGCGCGGAGGGGCAAGAGAAAACGCCGAGCGAACGCCGGGCATTGATGAGCTGGGCGCAGCGCATGAAACGGGTGTTCAACATCGACGTCGACACCTGCCGGGCCTGCGGTGGCGCCGTCAGAATCATTGCCTGCATCGAGGACCCAGTGGTGATCGATAAGATCCTCACCCACCTCGACAAGAAGAGCACGTCGGTAGAAGCCTCTCGATTGCCGCCCTGCCGAGGGCCGCCACAGGCGGGCTTGTTCGCCTGACACCGAGGAAACCACCCGAGCACTACGATCGGCTGCGAGCCTGACGGAAGCGGCACGGTGGCACTCGGCCTGACGCCGGGAATTGCGCGAGCATCGAGCCGGCATGCGTCGATCCCCCGGCTGCGCCGACAGGGTTCAGGCCGAAATCGTATTGACCGGCGAGCAGACGGCTCCCCAGTTACCCTGGAATACTCAACGAACTTGCCGGGAAAGGGCGTTTGTCCGAACTATACTCCAAGGCCCAACTGGCGGCCCAGGGCACGGAATTGCCGGCATATGTTCAGCGTGAGTTCGAGGCATATCTCAATTGCGGGCGTCTTGAGCGGGGTTTTCTGCGGCTGCGTTGCGATACCTGCCACGGCGAACATCTGCTTGCGTTTTCGTGCAAACGGCGCGGTTTCTGCCCCAGCTGTGGGGCGCGTCGTATGGCAGAAAGTGCAGCGCTGCTGGTGGATGAGGTTTTTCCGGAACAGCCTGTGCGCCAATGGGTATTGAGCTTTCCGTATCCCTTGCGTTTTCTGTTCGCCAGCCGTCCGGCGATCATGGGCCGGGTGCTCGGCATTGTCTACCGCGTCATCGCCACGCATCTGATCAAGAAGGCTGGGTTTTCCTGCAAGAACTCCCAGACCGGTGCGGTCACCTTGATCCAGCGCTTCGGCAGCGCACTCAATTTGAATATCCATTTCCACATGCTGTTCCTCGATGGGGTGTATGTGGAGCGTCCCGACGGGTCTGTCCGCTTTCGCTGTGTGAAGGCGCCGAGCGGCGCCGAACTCACGCAACTGGCCCACACCATTGCCCAGCGCGTTGGGCGCTTTCTGGAACGGCAGGGATTGCTGGAACGGGACGCCGAGAACAGCTACCTGTCCGGGGAGGTTGCCGAAGCGGGGCCGATGGATCACCTTGTGGGCCACTCGATCACGTACCGCATCGCCGTGGGGCCGCGGGCGGGGCGCAAAGTGTTCACGTTGCAAACCCTGCCGGCCTGCGATCCAGAAGAGGTCTTCGCGGATACGGTGGGCAAGGTCGCCGGGTTCTCTCTGCATGCCGGTGTGGCGGCGAGGGCCGATGAACGCAAGAAGCTCGAACGCTTGTGCCGTTACATCAGCCGCCCGGCGGTGTCGGAAAAGCGCCTCGCGCTCACCGCCACTGGCAATATACGCTACCAGCTCAAGACGCCGTACCGCGACGGCACTACGCACGTCATCTTCGAGCCACTAGACTTCATCGCCCGGCTGGTCGCCCTGGTACCCAAGCCAAGGGTCAACCTCACTCGGTTTCACGGCGTGTTTGCCCCCAACAGCAAACACCGTGCGCGGGTGACGCCGGCGAAGCGGGGCACGGGCGACAAACCCAACGCATGCGCTGAGGGGGAAGAGAAAACGCCGAGCGAACGCCGGACATCGATGAGCTGGGCGCAGCGCTTGAAACGGGTGTTCAACATCGACGTCGACACCTGCCGG
>CAMYOI010000672.1 GCA_947259955.1 uncultured Gammaproteobacteria bacterium | reverse complement strand
CTGCTTGACTACTTTGAGCAGGCCCTTTCTGGCACCGGCCGCGTCGCCCTGCTGCAGGCGACGAGCCGATTTAGCAAACAATGCTTCGGTCTGATTCATAAGACTTCGATGAGAATTCGGCGATGTAAGGGGGGTGCCCGGTCGCATGGAAGTCTACGTTCTGATATTCAAAACTTCAATGGGCGTGCCCGGGCAGCCCATTTCATTTAAAGATGCTCTGAATAATCGGTAACCGTTATGATTCCAACCCCTCGAAATCGGCGCGAGGCGCGCCTCCTACAACGACGGCCCGTACTGCGGGATATCGGTCGGATCGGCGCGGGGCGCGCCTCCTACAGGACGAGCAGTCTCTGCCTTCCGGTGCAATATGCGGACTAGTGTTGCCAGAAGTATTTGGCCGATTCTGCCGCCGCCTGATGCCGGGTCATGCCGATATCCTCCAGGATGCGATCATCGAGTGACCGCAGCTGTCTCCGGGTGCGTGCCCGTTCCATCCAGTAGTTCAGGATCTCCCTCGCGTACGCGATGCGACGGTCCAGCGGGGGTAACGTCGATGTTCTCAATATTTGTTGATGCGCCATTTCGTATCTCCAGTCGTTTGTTTGGCCGATGTCGCATCTTACGAAGAATACTGTTGCCATAACAGATACAGTTTTTATAAAATGCTAGGATAACAGTTTAAATACACCGAAATGCAAAATACCTCTGAAACCCCCAGGCTGCTCTACGACCGGGTGGCATCGATACTGATCGGACAGATAGAAGACGGCACCCTGCTTGTCGGTGACCGCGTGCCTTCACTGCGCAAGATGAGCGGTCGGCTCAACGTCAGCATTTCCACCGTGATGCAGGCCTACATGAATCTGGAGGATCGCGGCTTTATCCGGTCGAGACCGCAGTCCGGTTACTATGTCTGCCAGCGACACGAACGGGATGTGTCGGTTCCGCAAAAAAGCAAACCGCGCGGCAAACCGAGAAAGGTGCAGCTTGCCAACACGGTCGAAACGATATTCGGCTACGCCAACCGACCCGGGATCGTCAGACTCGGCGTCGCCAACCCCGGCACGGAATTACTGCCGGTGAAGGCGTTGACCCGGGCGCTGCGCAAAATTTCCGCCGCTCAACTGGAGGATGCGGTGGACTACTGCTTGCCGCCCGGGGAGATTGGCCTGCGACGCCAGATCGCATTCCGCAGCGCCGATATCGATACCATGATCGATGCGGACGACATCGTCATCACGAACGGCGCGACGGAAGCCCTGGTGGTCAGTTTACAGGCCGTGGCCAAACCGGGAGACGTCGTTGCGGTGGAGTCTCCCGCCTACTTTTCCGTGCTGCAAACCATTCAAACCCTGGGGATGCTCGCGCTCGAAATACCTACCGATTCGGAATCCGGGTTGTGCCTGGATTCGCTTCGGGACGCCATAGATGAAAATGATGTCAAGGCCGTGGTTGCGGTGCCGAACTTTCACAACCCCACCGGTGCTTTGATGCCCGACGACGTCAAGAAGGACCTGGTCGACCTGCTGCATGAACGCAGCATTCCATTGATCGAGGACGATGTTTATGGAGATCTGTACTTTGGCGAGCGGCGGCCGCGGACCTGTCAGGCATTCGATTCTAAAGGTCTGGTCCTGACCTGCTCTTCATTCTCGAAGACCCTTGCACCGGGATATCGCGTGGGCTGGATCATACCCGGCCGATTCAGGTCCGAGGTGATGCAGAGAAAGCAATTACTCAGCTCGGGCAGCGCCGGTATCACGCAGCTTGCCGTGGCGGAGTTCCTGCGCAGCGGCGGATACGACCGGCACCTCATCCAGTTGCGCCGACGCTACCGTGAACAATTGATGAGACTGAGGGAGTCGGTGGCTGAATATTTTCCCGACGGCACCCGTATCACTCGGCCGCAGGGCGGATTCGTCCTTTGGATCCAGCTGCCGCGCGGCGTGGATTCGATAGAACTCTATGAGAATGCATTGCAGCACAAGATTGGCGTCACACCGGGTTCATTGTTTTCCACAACCGGAAAATACAAGAACTTCATTCGCTTGTGCGCGGGCCACCCCTGGTCCGATGCGATGGAGCAGGGAGTTTCCACACTGGGCCGTTTGGTACACGAACTGGCGAATGTTTGAACAAGCTTTGCGTTTCAATACGGTAAATAATGACTATACTGGTCTTCCCGCCATGACTGGCGGCGATCCTCCCACAACTGATTCGAACGAAAGGCATCTATAGATGGTCGAACAAAACATGCAGGCACCGATAGAACAGATTGTCGCACGGGCGACGAATGGCTGAGATGAAGAAATCCGCTGTATTCAAGACGTTAAGGAGATAAATGATGACGCTTAAACAAGTTGCAAATGAGACCGTTGCCGAGATCCAGAAGGCATTTCCAGAATCCGATTTATCTGACGATACCAAGACCAAACTGTCCACTATCATAGAAAAGGCTCTTTCCCGGACCGTCGATCAAACC
>CAMYOI010000671.1 GCA_947259955.1 uncultured Gammaproteobacteria bacterium | reverse complement strand
ACCGACTGAATCGAAGACAACATCAAAGCCGACGCCTTCTGTATATTTTGCAACGTAATCAGCAACGGCTTCCGTCTGATAGTTAATACCTTTTGCTCCTAACTCTTCTATAAGGGCTAACTGCTTGTCCCCTCCACCTGTTGCATAAACTTCGGCGCCGAAATGCTGCGCCAACTGCAACGCTATATGACCAACACCGCCAGATCCTCCATGGACCAATACCTGCTGTCCCTCTCCCGTACCCGCTCGAATCAAACCTTCATACGCGGTAATACCGACCAGAGGAATCGCCGCCGCCTCGCGCATTGACAGATTTTTGGGTTTTTGGGCTATCAGATTGGCATCAGCTACCATGTACTCCGCCAATGTGCCCTGCAAGTCGAGCAAACCACCGGCACATCCGTAGACTTCATCACCTTCAGCATACCCGGTAACACCTTCACCAACGGCTTCCACCGTACCGGCGAAGTCCATTCCTAAAACTGCCGGAAGTTCAGGTGAAATTGGCAAATCCTTACCCATCTGGCGGATCATGGTATCCACAGTATTAACGCTAGTTGCCGCGACACGTACCAGCACGTTTCGAGGTTTGATTTCTGGTTTGGGTAACTCGGAAGTTTCAAATACTTCAGGTCCACCGAATTCTCGGATTACCATTGCTTTCATCAGTAAATGCCTCTGTTAGGTTTCAAAGTTCAATTGTATTTAATAAAGATAATGTTGATAAAAAGTGATGAACAATAATAAGTTTTTATTTTTTATTTATAATTAGCGTTGAATATTGCACACCTCAAACTATTCGTGCGACTGGCCGCAACCAATAACATCAGTTCGGCCGGGAAGGAACTAGGCTTGTCACCGGCGGTAGCGGGTTCATATATCAAAAAACTGGAAGAAGGGCTTGGTGTCCGTCTGGTTCATCGAACCACGCGTAAAGTTTCACTGACAGAAGAAGGGAAGGCGTTCCTTCGTCACGCGGAGGATGTGCTTTCCAGCGTTGAGGCCGCCCGCGCGTCTGTTGGCGCTGGGAGTGTCTCACCCACAGGGACCTTGAGGGTCACGGCTCCTGCTTCTTTCGGCCGAATGCATATGATGCCGGCATTGAAGGGGTTTTTATTACGATACCCCGACCTCACTATGGATGTTCGGTTTTCTGATTCCATAGTGGATTTAGTAGAGGGTGGTTTTGATATCGCCATTCGTAGTGCAGATCTAAAAGATTCAACATTGATTGCTCGCAAATTGGCACCCGACATTCGAATCGTCTGTGCATCTCCAGATTACCTGGCGGAGTTTGGCGAGCCGAGTTCGCCACAAGAATTACGTAATCATCAGTGCATTAATTTAATGGGTTTTGATAGCTGGGTATTTGATACATCCGACGGTCATCTGAGTGTTAAAACAAATGGGCGATTTCGAACCGATAATGGAGAAACCCTCTGGGATGCCTGTGCCGATGGGCTCGGTATCGCGATAAATGCAACATGGAGTGTTTATAAACACTTGCATCGAGGGGAGCTAGTCCAGGTCCTACTAGACTACCCTTTGGTTTCCGATACTGGTATCTGGGCTGTCTATCCCAGCTCACGACTTCTGGCCCCCAAGGTCAGAGTCTTCATCGACTATTTTGCCGAGCTTTACGGTAGTGAGCCATATTGGGGCCAAAATATCTGAGATTCCGACAATAAAGGGGCCAGCACTCTTTACTGGTCAAGACCGCTTCACGGGCAAGGTACAGCCATTTCGATATATTCAAGCCCAACCGGAACGAACTGACTCAATGCGTCTGTCATGCAGCGCAGCACCTCGGAAAACAAATGTCTCCGATGCAGCAACAAGCAGTCATTTATATTTCAGAATTTCGCCAGGATAATTTTGACACTGGAGAGCGAACAATCGAGTACGGTTCCGCCAGAATTCTGATGACTGCACGTCTCAGCTATATTCACGACGGAAGTTAACAGAACGAAATGGGTAGGCACTAATGGCGAATGCGAGAGCGATGCTGCCTAAGCTGGAAGGCTAATTTCTTGGGCGTATACATCAATAATATAAGCAGGTACTGTCAAGTTGATGGTCCGCGAGTAGTCCAAAGGTCATCGGGGTGGCAGTAAGTTGTTGATTCTTAGTTTGGCGACGAGCCGCCCGTGGTACGAAGTGGCCCTAGCCCGCATTTCTCACCAGGCGGGCTAGTAGCTTAACTTGACAATACCCCCACATTTAGTACTTCACTGGGTTTGTCGTCAACGGTTGGGGTAAGCGTATTTTTGTTTTACTCATGGGTAACCCGGTCGCCCCAGATTTCTTTGAGCCTTTTATCCCGACCGCAATTCCAACGATAAACATTGTAACGTATCGCATTGTTCTTATAATAATCTTGATGGTAGGCCTCGTTACCTTTGATCGGGTAGAAAACCGAGGCATCCAGTATGGGCGTGACCACCTTCAGTGATGAAAATTCCTTAACTACTTTTTGCCTGGAT
>CAMYOI010000670.1 GCA_947259955.1 uncultured Gammaproteobacteria bacterium | reverse complement strand
CGCTTTTGAAAAAACAGATTGATGATGAGGTGATAGTAATGATAGGACAATCAGAAACACGCTACTTCATAAACAAGATTCGATATGCTTAATCAGATTGGAGATGGAAATCCGAATCCGATATTGCAGTATTAAATGCAGAGCAGGGGTAAATCCGGCGAATCCAGAAAAGCAGACTTTCTCCAATCTTGCCAGGTTGACTCTAAATGCTCCTATGTAGATATTCCGTCCTGTTCTCAGTAATACTTTGAATTCTGGCAGGACTATGGTGACGCCATCAAAGCGAGGCAAGCGCCCTCATCGCCGGAAAAACGGCGATGAACGATCGCCTGTAACAGCATGCCGCCATGACCGGCTTTTGCTCCTGCAAAGCCGGCATACCTGCCATCCATGGCAATAACCTGGGCACAACGCCTCAAGCGCGTATTCAATATCGATATTGCAGTCTGCAAAGGATGCGGTGGCACTGTCAAGGTAATCGCTAGTATTGAAGACCCGGGGGTGATCAAGCAGATACTTGTACACCTGGAGAGAAAAGCGGAATCGAAACAATTCAACCCATTACCAGAGAGCAGGGCGCCGCCCCAAAAAGGTTTGTTCGGATAGCCGACGAGATCAGTTTGACTCAGTCCACGCACTAAATTGCTGCGAGCAAAAGTAGCGGCAGGTAGCGGGCATGCGGTGACTGAAATTTGGCAGGATTGATTGGCGAGAATGCGTATTTCGAATGCTACAGGGATGAATGGCGTCGTGGATCTCTTTCTATACTTGATTGAATAGAGGAAATAGGGTGTTTATATTTCCTCTACTTTGCCGATCTTTTCTCTTCTTCGTCTGGGAGGGCGTTGATGATCGACGTCATGGACTCCACCGGATACCTGACCGGATAAAGCCTGTCCCCAATCTGGGCCATCAGGCCAACCCAACTACTATCACTGGAGTAGACAATGTAGTGGTTTTCAATTTCGCCGACGTTTTCCCACAGCGTATCATCGACGCTCAGAGGTGTGTGCCCCACGATAACCGGGGTTTTCTTTGCCAGATCGAGACACTTGCGGAATCTTTTTACATCAGACTTGGTATAACCCGCTGGCCGGTTCGCTTGCCTCAAGCGGTTGTCTGCGAGCTCTTTATACAGTTTCCGATTCTTTCTGATATTGATGATTTTGTTCAGGCTTGTAGAAGATACCGGGGGGGCAGCGTGGCAGGCAACGAAATGCTTGGAATATGCGACATACGGCAGCAGTTCATAGAACCGACTCATCTCCTTTTTGTAGGCCTTGCCGCGCTGTTTTTTTAGCGTCTTCTCCCAGAGCAGCCCCTGCGGAATGCCGTTTTTCGCTATTTCCTCCGCAAAACTATCGTGATTTCCCCTGACATAGAACACCTGTTGCGGGAAGCGGATCTTGAGTTTGAAGATCAGGTCCATGATCAACATGGAGCTCACCATTTCATCTAAGGCGGTATCGCCCTCGGGGTGGACGGCGTCCCCAAGGATCACCAGGGTCGCGCGGCCCGCATCCAGCGCTTCCAGAAAATTGTTCTGGCTCAATACCACAAGCAGATTGTCGACCTTGGCATGGAGGTCTCCCACAATGATGGCTGTCGATTCATCGGGCAGCGCAACAACACCGCCTGGCCTGCCGTCCTTATCCCTGGGACGATATTTTTCACGTTCAAGGATCTCGTTAACCTCTCGCAGCAGCGCGATGGCTTCATCGGGCGGCAGCAATGCGATGGGACTGCCGAAAATCTCTCTCAATCTGGACAACTTGTTCCGGCGCCAATCGAGTACCCTTCTTACATTTTTATCCCGAAACAAGGGTGTGATACTGGGCATCGGGTCGGGGATGGGGCTCTGGAAAGTCAACCATCCGTCTTCAATGCCGATGCTGAGCTTGCGCGCGGGAGTTTCCGGGGGAACGTTAAGCATTGCGCGCTGCTCCGGTTCGCCGCCGAGGGTAATCGTGTCCTCGTCCTGAAGACGATAGAATCCACTGATATCCGAGTAAAATACGTCCGGATCGAACAGGATATAGTTATTCGTCGTAACCCCGTCACTATCCTGATTCAGCACCGGCTCCGGATACAGGTGCAGTGCCTTGCTGTCTGGATAGAGGTTTATCTGTAAAGGATAATCCTTGATGCAGGTCTTGATCTTCTTGCGGCTGGAAAACTGGTAGGTATCCTTGATGTCCACCTCCTGGCACCGTGTCAGGTCCGGGAACATGCTCCTCAGGAGTTTCTTCAGTAGTTTTCGGGTTTTAATGCGCGCCATCTCAACCGCTCTCGGACTCGATGATTTCCAGGGGAACCCCATCGGTTCCCTCTCGGATATAGACAATCAGACCGCTTCGGCATAAATGCAGCGCGGCCATCTGATAGATCATGATCTGATTTTCCACCCGTTGCAAGTTCACTCCCTTATCGACATGATGCGTTCCATACTCCACCTTACGCCGCTGCCGCTGCGCGAACAGTAC
>CAMYOI010000669.1 GCA_947259955.1 uncultured Gammaproteobacteria bacterium | reverse complement strand
TTGTTAAGCAAAAAAAAAAAAAAGGGGACAGATTTATTTTTCCGAAATGCCATATTACGGTGGTGTCCGCTGGATAACATGATGAGGGGGATGGAACAATCACGCGCGCCATTTAGTTCCTATCTGGCGGCCTTCGTGACTCTCAACGATGAGGGTTGGTTTGCCACGGCCGCCCATGTCGTCTCTGTGCACCTGGTCTGGCGCCGGCACGCAAAGGAAATCGAGGCCTACCGGGAGGCGATTGCCGCAAGTCGCAGCAAGGGTGGAAAGGCGAAGGGCACGAAGGATCCCCGCCCGAATCCCGATTGGATCGTCAACCAGTCGTTCTGATGGGAATCGGACGCCCCGCAGATGGTCACGGCGCACTTGCGCGCGGTACGGGGGCACCAGTTTCTCAATCCCACCGACGGCCCCGGACATTCCCACTCGATTCAGTCCTTATAAGCTGGTATTGGTCTTGATCTGCGACCCATTCGCTGTCGATAGCGGCTGAAACGTCCGCTACAATAACGTCCAGACACCGGCAAGCGTCGCCTTGCCTCCCCCTGTTAGATTCAGTAGAGTCATCCACTGGTAATAGCGATATACCGATGAAGTACAAAATTGCTTTGAAGAAAACGGATGAAGGTTACAGTGTATCAGTGCCGGGTCTGCCGGGTTGCTGGTCGCAGGGCGCAACGGAAGCGGAAGCACTTGAGAATATCCGCGACGCGATAGAGTCTTATTTGTCAGTCGCAAACGAACAGATCGAAGGTGCAGAAGTCCGCGAAGTTGAAGTAGCCGGTTAGTTGTGCCGAAGATCCCGGGCGTATCGCATCAAGACGCCGTCCGCGCCTTGCGCAAGGCAGGGTTTGAAGTCAAGCGCGAGGGGCGAAAACACATCGTGATGTCCGATGGTGTTCGAATCATTACCATCCCTCGAGCTAAGCCGATCAATGCCTATACGATGGGCGGGATTGTTCGCGATTCAGGTCTTACGCCGGTCGAGTTCAAGAAGCTGTTGTGAAAACGGTGTCTAGATACGCCCTGGAGAAGCAACGGTTCGCTCAGCAAAAAGAGTAAAAAGGGCGCAGCGCTCTCTTTGTTCTGGGCCCGTAGCTATGACGGGATGTAAAGCACGTCGTCCCGAAAGACCCTGGCCGACGCGAACGGCTCATTTCGATTCACGCAGTTGGGCCCGGGCCCGCACGCCATCGCCATGAACGTGCCGGGTTACAAACCCGCACGTTTGACCCTTGGTTGGTATGGCCATAAAATATGAGTATGGCCACCCATACTGTAAAGACGACTTACTCGCTCGATGTGGAGACAGTGCGCAAGTTAGAAGCGATGGCTCGTCGATGGAATGTTTCAAAGTCGGAGGCGCTACGCCGGGCGATACGGGCTGCCGCACGGCAAGGACTGCCAAATGAAGGCCGCGACGCACTAAAGGCTCTGGACAGCCTACAGCGCTCTTTGAATCTAGGCGCCGAAGCAGCAGATCAATGGAAAAAGTCCGCTCGTGCCGAACGTCAAGCGTCGTCAAAGCGACGTAAGACACGCACCGAATTATTCACCTAGATACCAGCTTTCTCATTCTGGCTTTACTGCCTGGGTCGCCCCAAGACGGTACTCTCCGAGAATGGCTGCGCACCGGCGAACCGCTAGGTATAAGCATGATCGCCTGGGCCGAATTCCTCTGTGGCCCGGTAGAGCCACACCATGTTGGGCTTGCAGAGCGTATTGTATCGCGACACTTCTCATTCGAGGAAGGGGATGCCATGCTCACCGCTCAACTGTTCAATCAATCCGGCCGCCGGCGCGGGTCGTTGGCAGACTGTATGATTGCGGGTACCGAAGTTCGACACAAAGCCTCTCTGGCTACTGAAAATCCTTCTGACTTCCGCAGATTCGAGACGATGGGCTTAACTGTTGTCGCGTGCTAGGGCGCTCGGTGGTGTATCGAACAACGCTCGTCCGTACTACGTGTACCCAACGCGGTCGTGCCGCTAGAGACAAATTATCTAGTCGACCCGGCCCACGCGGATTACCATCTGGCGGAGATCGACGGGGCGATTGACTATGTTGTTGACGATCGCCTGGTGTAGATTGAATGTTTTGGAGAAGATGCGTTAGCCGGGTGAAGGTCAGCGTAAAAAGGGGACGGATTTATTTTTCCCAAACACCAAAATATACCTTGATAATTTTGATAAGACTCTAGGTTACTCATGAGTAGAATAGAGTTAGTATTACTATACTCATGAGAAAGAAACGGCTCAATCGTTATTTGTCCTCCTCAATTAAGGCCGATCTCCAACAGAAAATGGTATTTGTCGGTGGGCCCAGGCAGGTTGGAAAGACCACCATCGCGCTTTCCTTGTTGGGCGCAAGAGGGGTCCTGCATCCTGGGTATTTGAACTGGGATGATCCGGTTGTTCGACCATCGCTGCTGAAAGGCGAACTCCCTGGTGGCGAAAAACTAATTGTGTTGGATGAAATTCATAAAT
>CAMYOI010000668.1 GCA_947259955.1 uncultured Gammaproteobacteria bacterium | reverse complement strand
GAGTAGAAGTTCGTCAGTTGTGACTGAATGACAGGTGTGAATATGGAGGAGCCCGTCGTGCTACTTACCTCGACCGTCTGCAGTTGGCCGAGTGCTGACAGAAATATTGCAGTAATATTCAGCTAATCAATCCGGTATTCTCGGTCCGCTTTGTCGGGGACAGCCGTCGTTCGATAACTATCAACAGCAGGGAATACGAGCATTTCATGGCAGGCTGGACCCGACCCACTATAGCTGTCGGTCACCGCCTGGTCACGGAACACCCGCAATTTGCCCAGCCAATCTGGATGAGATATGCCAGGTGATCCGAGTAGTCGCCCCATTTACCGCCCCGCTTCCTGTGGGATTATTTCTGTGCGATTCAACTTGGCGGATTGGCGGTGTAGTTTGTACAAGATTGTTGATCTATTCGTCCGGCAATTGTCGTCCAGAAGCACCTTCTTTGTCGGTGTAATTTTCAGGGAAGGCAGGATTGCTACTCGTGGTTCAGCGGATAAGTTGACAAAAATGTTGTATATAGGGGAATATATCCCCTATTACCGTAAATGTTGACAAGTATCAAGCCGATTTATGGATACCAGTACGTTTCTTCAAACGCATCGCGTCTTCAACCTTGATGAAGCAGTGCAGGTCTTGGCCCCATCCGGGGGACGTAAGGCGACGCTGGAGCGCCTGAAATATTCGGCTGCCCGCGGCAAAATGAAAAAGCTGGCGCGGGGAGTCTATGCTTCGGTGCCGCCTGGTGTAGAACCCGCAAAGTTTCAGCCGGATCGCTTTCTTGTGGCGGCGGCACTCCGGCCCGATGCAGTCTTTTCCCATCACTCTGCGCTTGAGCTGCTGGGTGCCGCGCATTCCGAATGGCGGCTATGCACTGCGTACAGTGCCCGGCGTTCGCAACCGTTCGATCTGGATGGCCTTGAATTGCGCTTCCTGTCCCACCCACAGACTTTGGTGCGCCAACAGGCTGTTGAACTGGGCACACGTTCCGTTCACCGGCTTGATCGTGAGCTGCGTGTTACCGGGCCTGAACGCACCCTGATCGATGGTTTCCGCCGACCGGATCTGGTTGGCGGGCTTGCGGAGTTTATCGAGTCGGTGGCGGGGTTCTCTGTACTTGAGTTGCCATTGTTATTCGAGCTTCTGGATGCTTTCGGGCAAAAGGGTTTGTGGGCTGCAGTCGGCTGGTTTCTTGATACCTACCGTACAACCTTTTATGTCAGTGATGATGATCTCGCATTGATAGACAAACACGTCCCAAAGTCCCCGCTCTATCTTGCCAGGGAGCAGCGTGGCGGCGTGCTTGTGCGGCGATGGAACCTGATTATCCCTGACGCGCTGGTGGCAGGTAAGGAACCGGATGAATCTCAGCGCTGAACACATTGAAGGGCTGGCGACGGAGACCGGCTTCCGCCCGGAAACGCTGGAGAAGGTGATCCGCCTGGGTGAATTCGCTGCGGATGTCGGGCGCCATCCACTGCTGTCACGTGTGCTGGCTCTGAAGGGTGGTACGGCGTTGAACCTGATGTTTGGCTCACCGGTCCGGCTTTCGGTTGATCTGGATTTCAACTACATCGGGCAGGCGGAGCAGGCGGGTATGCAGGCAGATCGCCCAGAGGTTGAACGGGCCATCGTGATAATTGGCGAAGGGCAGGGATACCGCGTTCAGCAGTCAGGCGATGCCCATGCCGGCCGGAAGATCTTCCTTTCCTATACCAGTTCCGCTGGTACGCCTGACCGTATCGAGGTTGATCTCAATTTTCTGTTTCGCATACCATTGGGTAAGGTCACAACACGACCACTCTGGCAACCGCCAGGGGTGGCATATCCGGAGGTTCGGGTTGTGCCACTGGAGGAGCTGTTCACCGGGAAGTTACGGGCCACGCTGGATCGGGCAATGCCGCGCGATTTATTCGACACGATTCGACTACCCGGATATGGGGCAGACATTTGGAGCACGCAGCGATTGCGCCGGATTCATATAGCGCTGGCGGTAACGCTGCCGCACCCGTTATATCTATATGGACAAGATCGCTTCGAGCGTGTGACCGACAGGAGCATTGAGGAACAGCTTGTACCCATGCTTCATGGCGATGGACATCCGGTCGCAAGCGAGTTGAAGGAACAGGCATGGTTAGTTATGGAACCGCTGGTCACGCTTGATGATGCAGAGCGGGAATAAATTGACCGGGTGCATGCCGGTGAACTGTCGCCGGAGTTACTGTTTCCCGATGATGAGGAATTGGTAAATCGACTGACTCGATATCCGGCATTACTGTGGAAGATCGGAAACGTGAGACGGCATCTTTCGAAATAACGCCGACTGGATTCATGGCTTTGTTCGTGCGGGACTTTTGCGGGATTCGGTTATGCATCGTCCTGCATTGTTATGCAAGATCGGCAACGGACGCTCCAGTAATCTGTATTATAAACAATATGTTAGTGATTCAACTGCTAACTTCGAACCAGGTGGTCGGGGGTTCGAGTCC
>CAMYOI010000667.1 GCA_947259955.1 uncultured Gammaproteobacteria bacterium | reverse complement strand
CCGCTAATCTGGTATACCACACTTGGCGGTGCCGAAAATCCAGCGGGAATTACCCTGAAAACATCCGTAACCCTGTTTTCGGTGCTGTTGATCACGCTTAACACACTGGCAATACGCCCACTCTATCCACTGCTCGTAACTGCAGGTTCGCTGCTTGTCCATTTTGTGCTCCTCGCCGCCGCACTTGCGGACGTAAAGACCATATTCACATCCAGCTATTTGCTCGCCTACACGACACCAGAAGTCTCAATCGGACGAGTTGTGACGCGGATAACGATATTGATATTGGTTGGTGCAATTTTGACTTTGCTTACCGTACGAGCGCGTAAGATGGTAATTGAGGCAGCGCAACTGCAGAAAGCCAATGATCAGCTCGGGCGATACTTCTCACCAAATCTTGTACCGAAATTGGCGGAGAACCCGGCTCTATTCCAGTTAGGGGGTGAACGCAAGGATCTCACTTTTGTGTTCACTGACCTTGAAGGTTTTACAACCCTTGTTGAGACCAACGAGCCGTCGGTGGTGGTACCAATTCTTAACAACTATCTCGACGAACTGATCCAAGTTGCGTTTAAGCATGAAGGGACTGTGGACAAGATTGTCGGCGATGCGGTCCATGTGATTTTCGGCGCACCCGTCAATCAGCCCGATCATGCAGAAAGAGCCATCGCATGTGCCCTGAATATGGACGCCGTGGCTGAAGACTACCGAAACCGGAATAGTTTAAAAGCTGCGATCGGGGTAACCCGCATCGGAGTTAATTCAGGGTCGGCGATTGTTGGCAATTTTGGCGGCGATGCATTATTTGATTACACTGCGCACGGCGACGCAATCAATATTGCTGCACGACTTGAGGGTGCCAACAAGTATCTCGGGACACGAATATGTGTGAGCGCGGACACTGTCAAGCGTGTTTCTGACTTTCAGGGGCGTCCAGTTGGAGAGTTGTGGTTGAAAGGCAAGACTCGGGGCACGAAAGTGTATGAACCCTTATCGACTGCTGATTCAATACAGGGCGAGTTGCAGACGTACCTTGAAGCCTATGAACTACTGCGCACGGAGCACCCGCTCGCCTACGCGCGCTTTAAAGAACTAAGCGAACGCCAACCAGATGATTCCCTAATCCGGTTTCACCTCAATCGGTTGAAATCGGGGAGTTCGGGTACGCGTATCGTGCTGGATGAAAAGTAGAATTGAAACGGCCGTTAATTTCATTCCTGCCTCTTTTTAGAGTACACAACAAAACAAAGGTCAACAAAACTGTAACGATCCTCTGTCCGGAATTGGCCGGTTGCGGCGGTTGACCCCAGCGGTGGTTTTAGTCAAATCGCATCCGATTTGACGGTCCGCTTACTGGGAGTGACTGCCCCTTCGATTTTCGCAGCCAACGGTCAGATTTTGTGAACCGCGTCAGACCGGACACGACCCGTTCCAGCCGGTGGAGAATCGATCACCCTACGCCCGCACCTTGCCCCAACCAGACCAAATTGCTTCTTGTTCTGACCTCAGTATTTAACCGAATTAACCACGTTATTGCTTATCAAGCGTTTTGGGTGTTTCGATCGGAGGCAACCAAGCTTGAGCAGATCGACACCATAATTGAAACTGTGGAGGTAATCGATCCCGCTGGGATTTCGTAGCCATGCGAATATTGTATGCCTTGGGATCGTCGCCAGGGCTAGTTGAGTAAATACCTGAATTACAATTATCGCAGAATGCCTGTTCGCTACGATTTCCGCTATCACCGGTTTTGACGAAGATTTTCGGGGCGCCAGTCAGCAAACGGAAAGCCCCCGCCTTAACCACGCCTTTAGTTCGGAAGACCGATGCCGACAGAGCCTGACAGTCTGTGCAATGGCAGATGCCGACCGCTTCAGGCTCTAATTCCGCTTCGTAAGTAATGAAGCCACAGTGACAACTACCGTCAATTTTCATAACTTAAATCCATATGCACCCGCAGACTACGAACCTGCGTCCATCTTTACGGTCTGGTACACTTTATCTTCCGTAACAATGGCGTCGTGAGATCGTTCTGGAAATCGCTCCCGACGGCCTACGACCGGTCTTTGATTCCCTGGTGTTCATCGACGGACTTTTCCCTTAACTACATCTGGTAGAAGGAGCACTTAGAGTATGGCCGAACATCCCAGAACACCGGAAGAGCGCTACGAATATGGAAAGTCCCTCCGTGTCAAAGCGCCGCTCGAGGCCCACGCCGAGTGGTCAACCGGATCGAAACGGCCCGATCCGGTTGATCTCGTCGAGGAGCAGAACGAGGGCCGGGTTCAGTGGTTGGTGCCGGTGCGGCGGAAGCGCATGGTGGCGTCGCCCTTTACTTTCTATCGGGGCAGTGCGCGCATTATGGCAACCGATCTTGCGGGCACGCCTGTGTCCGGAATCGACACCCAGATCTGTGGCGACGCCCATCTATCCAACTTCGGTACCTACGCGTCACCCGAGCGGCAGTTGGTGTTCGATCTCAACGATTTCG
>CAMYOI010000666.1 GCA_947259955.1 uncultured Gammaproteobacteria bacterium | reverse complement strand
CGACAGGATCATCGCGGAGTTCGATGCCGATCTCGCTCAGTAACCATTCTGCGTGATCTTCGAGCCTGACCAGCGCCTGCTCGTCGAGCAGGTCGTAAGCCGGGATTTTACGCTTGAAACAATCCGCTAAGCCGACTGGGTCGACGGCGGCGGTGCGTCGACTACGTAAACGCCTGCGACTTTTCACAACCGGCGGCCGCTCGGTCAGGTGTGAGTACGCGACTTGCCTGGATCGAAGAAGGGAAGTGACTCGACCGTGGCGCTACGCGATAAATCCTCGCCGACCACTTCGAGGCGCGTGCCGGGCTGCGCCGTATCGGGGCGCAGATGCACCAGCGCGAGCGATTTATGCATACGCTGCGACCAGCACGGGCTGTTCAAGACGCCCACCGACTCGCCGTTGAGTTTCAGGATTTCACCGCCGGCCATCGAGTCGTCATGATCCACCGAGATCCCGGCCGCAACGAAGCGCTCTTTGCCTTCGGCAGCCAGCACCGCGTCTTTTCCGCGGAACCGATCCTTGTTTCGATTGACGGTAAACCCTAGGCCGACTTCCCAGGGCGTGTGTTCCGCGGTCATATCGTAGCCATAGAACAGAAGCGCCGCCTCGATGCGCACCTTGTCGAGCGCCGCGAAGGAGCAGGGCATCACGCCCATGGCCTTGCCATGGCCCAGAATCTGGTCCCACAGATCGCAGACCACCGCCGCGCCGGCGAATATCTCGTATCCGCGCTCGCCGGAGTAACCGGTGCGAGATACGCGGCAGGGGTGACCGAACAACTCGGTCGTCCGGTGGTGGAAATACGGCAATGTGCCGAGGTCGATCGGGGTATGGGCGTCCAGCAGCTCCAACGCCTTTGGCCCCTGCAGCGAGATATTGTGCAAATCATCGTCAAGTTCGATATCGACGTCGCGGCCGGTGGCTGATTCCCTCAGGCGCTCCATGCTTTCACCGGAACCGTGGCAGTGCATCCATTCGTTTTCACCGTTGTTGGCGATGATCGCGTCGTCGCACACGGTGCCCTGTTCGGTCAGGATCGCGCCATAGGTGGATTTGCCCGGGTAAATCTCGCTCATGTCTCGTGTGATTACATCATCCACCACCTTGCTCGCGTCGGGACCACGCACGAAGACTTTCTTTAGCGGCGACATATCGAACAATCCAGCCGTCTCGCGGATCGCGTCGTGCTCATCGTTGGGGTCGGTGCTATAGCTCCACGCGGTGCCCATGCCGTTCCAGTCTTCGAGACCGGAACCTAGTTCCGTGTGGCGTGACGCCAGTGCGGAATGACGAGACAATTCACTCATGGTGATCCCCCTTGGTCATCTGTAGGTATATTCAATAATCATCAATATCGGATTTTGCAATCGCCATATCGACAATGATCGTGCATATTATGCGTTCATTCATATCCATCTCAACACAATATGAGAATTCACCGAAAGCACGTTGCCCAGACCGGCGGCGGCTGGTTGGAAGAAGCTAATCAGAATGATTCTCATCGCCGACGGCGTCTTGTCGGAGTAGGTCTGGCTGAAGGGTCCTTCCCTCTACAAGTGCTGATGTGCCGGGATGAACCGGCACCGGTAGCCGCTCTGCACCGAGCAACGGCGGTCTGCCCAGCGCTCGCGCCAGCGTGTCGGCAACAACCCAGGCGTGATACTCGGGCAGGGAATCGCTGCCCAGCAGCAGGTAGCCGTCGAACTCGAACACCACCCGAGCGCCGAAGGGACCATAATCCTCGAAAGGCGGCATGCCCAGCAACAGCTGCCTCCCTTCCTGATGACTGAGCAAGACGAGTTCCAGCTGGCCTGTAGTTATCAGGCTCGCCAAACGCTGCTGGTCAGGCGCGCGCGCCACCCGCGCCTTGCTCTCCGGCAGTTCCTTGGCCAGCAGCCGGGCAAGCCGCTTGCCAAACGGATAACTCTCCGGATCGGCGCGACACGTACCGATGATCAGGTGTTTCCTGCGATAGACGGCCCATTGACGATAAGGCGTGTGGGCGAAGGCTTTCTGCAAACCAGCTGCTGCAATGGTCCCGACCACGGCGCCAGCCAGAAACGCCCGGCGCCCAACTTTACGGGTCGATCTCATCGCCATCCATCAATCGGCGACGAGACCGGCTACACGATCATCAATCAGCAAACACACCCTTGTTGAGCACCGCCGTAACCACGTAGTTGGGCACGTCGACAACCTGCCCGACACGGAGGTCAACTGCGACGCTGGCCAGGATATAGGCCTGTTCCGGGGAAAGTCCGTGCTCACGCACGATGTAATCGATCATTTGCAGCAACGCGTGCCGCGCCGCCAGCGTCAGGTCCTCGGACAGATTTTCCAGATCCGTTATCTTCTGCGAATCGATATAGGTCAAAAACGGCGGCACCTCGCCGGCCATCTTGAGCGGCAATCCGACCGTCTGATGAAACGCAACAGGCTCCATGTTTCTGATCTGGCTGCCGCCCTCGACCTGAGGGCTCGACAGGTTCCCA
>CAMYOI010000665.1 GCA_947259955.1 uncultured Gammaproteobacteria bacterium | reverse complement strand
GTTATCTCGTCGCTTTCCTCGCTTTTTCTGTTGACGCACCAGTTTGCCGGCCGCAACACCTTCAATGTGAGAAGGGAACTGGCCAGAATCCAGACGGTAGCCACAAGAATGACCGGTTTCGTCGTGGTGGCGAAATCGATGATGCGCAGCGAGGACGCCTGCCCCACCTCCGGATTGGCCAGTACCACCAGGATGCTGATGATGAGCATGGCCATTGCAAACCAGCTGATATCGCGCTCCAGGCTTGCCGCGGAGTCGTCGGTAAATCTGGTGATGCGCCACTGCGGCTGAGCTGAAGTCAGGCTGGCCGCGGCAAGGCCGATAACCAGAATGTAGTCGACTATCGCTTTGACGAGTTCGGTGAAATTGGCTTCCAGATGCCGGGGGAATCCGGCGTTGGAGATAAAAATCATCGCCGCCCCACCGATGAAGAATATCGGCAGGACCACCGAGGACAGCGCCTCCACGATTACGGCCACGAAGCGTCTGCCGAGCGCGGGGTGTTCTATTTCGGGAACCATGCCGTAGCGAGATATCAGCCGCCGGCGCAGGAAAAGCACGACGACAAGACCAACGCAGAGCGCAATCAGCGCCGAATCCAGATTCGACAGCCCCCCCGTAATTTTCGCACTGCGCCACCAGGTTCCGACCGACTCGAAGAACTCGCGAACTTCATGCGGATATTCCCGAATGCCCGCCATGACGGTTGCCGGGGCGAGCGGCGACGCCAGGCGCCTGCCCAGAATATTGGTTATGATGCTGACTTCGCGGTCACCGATACGGCCTAAAATCTCCCTTCCGCGCGCGGAGATAACTTTCGTTTGTTTTATGCGTGCATCGTAGTAGGCCACCTGGTCCGCAAGCACGGCGCGTTTTTTGGAGATGTCCACTGCTTCGGGGCGATCCGATTCGCCAGGCGGAGGACCAAGTGCTTCGAGCAGTTTCTGCTGTCGGGCGTGATTTTCCTCGGCTA
Source organism: uncultured Gammaproteobacteria bacterium (assembly GCA_947259955.1). Classification (GTDB taxonomy): domain Bacteria; phylum Pseudomonadota; class Gammaproteobacteria; order Arenicellales; family JAANXG01; genus JAHEKE01. The sequence continues at coordinate 1,520 of CAMYOI010000665.1, read as the reverse complement.
TCTTGCGGGCTTTTCGCGCCAGTTGCATGACCAAATCCACACTCTTGCCCAGCCGCTCCAGCTCCTGTGCCCGGATGCCGGGATTAGACAACAACAGCTCGGGAAAATCGAGGATCGAGTTCCACTCGGAGATCGTGCTCGCGAAGGCCTCTTCATCCGCGGGATCGACCTGTGCATATGCTGACGAGGCTACTGTCAACACTAGTACCAGACAGGTGATTCTCGCGAACAAATTTAAACAATTCATCATACGTAGCGGTTTTTCATTCAGGAAATTCAATCTCGGTGCCGACGCTGTCCGTGATGAGAATATGACCATCCTGCTGTCTGACCCGATCCAGCCAGTCGTTGATTGCGTTGAATCCGCCAAGATCGTACGAGCCCTCATCGGCAACGTGGGTGTACGCATACAGCGCAATATCCGCTATCGAGTAGGCGTCGCCGACGAAATAAGAATGCAGCGACAAATGAGCATCCATGACCTTCAGCGCGTCGTATCCACGCGCCATTTTATCCGCCACGAACTGCCGATTCGCCTCCAGTTGTCCGGAAAAATGCCAGAAGCGCATCACCGCGATAAAGGGTTCATGGCTGTACTGCTCGAAAAACATCCATTGCAGGACCTGTGCCCTGAGCCACGGGTCCTCCGGCAGGTATTTAGTATCCTGGGCGAAATAAAACAGTATCGCATTCGATTCGGCCAGCGTGCGACCGTCAGGCCACTCGACCACCGGGACCCGGTGATTCGGGTTCTTGCGGAGGAATTCGTCAGTATGTGTTTCGCCTTTCAGAATATCAACAGGAACTCGTTCAAAGGGGATGCCAAGCTGGGTAAGAAGCAGACGCACCTTGTATGCATTGCCGGATTCCCAAAAATCGTACAGCCGGATCATTAGTCAGCGTTTGCTTCGGTAGTGTAATGAAATCGATGATACTTCAATGTGGGTGAATATCGTCAGGTCGCGCCCAGGTCAAAGGTTCCGTCCGTAATACCCAGCTCTCTCAACCGCGTTTTCCGAACCTTGCCGGTGGGGGTCTTCGGCAGCGCATCGAGATACTCCACGTATCGGGGCACGGCGAATCGCGGCAGTTGCCGGACGCAATACTCACGAAGTTCTTCGACATCGAGATGGCCGGTTGGCACCACCACCACCTTGACCTCGTCCTCGGCACCGGCAATATCCGACTCGACCGCAACCGCCGCGACCTCCGAAACACCCGGGTGCGATCCGATGACTTTCTCGATCTCGAAAGAAGAGATGTTTTCCCCACGCCGGCGGATGCAATCCTTGATGCGATCCACGAAGTACACATAGCCATCCTCGTCCATCCGTGCGGCATCGCCGGTGTGAAACCAGAAATTTCGACAGGCCTCAACCGTCTTTTCCGGCATATTCAGATAGCCGGCCATGAACCCGAACGGCAGTTTCGGCCTTACCACGATCTCGCCGGTATCGCCCGCGGCGACCGGCAGGTCCGTTTCCGGATCAACGATCTGCAATTCGTAGTACCGGCCCCAC
>CAMYOI010000664.1:2517-3731 GCA_947259955.1 uncultured Gammaproteobacteria bacterium | reverse complement strand
GGATAACCACGTTGGAACATGTGCTCGGGATGTCATTTGGGACCTTGCGGGATCTTGATCCACTGCGCTTTCCCGAATCCGAGAAAGAGCGCCGTCGTCGTTTAACAGTCGCTGTCGAACCCACGGAGCGGGAGCCCGCCAAAACTCCTGCGACCGGTCCATTCGTAGCATCTCCAAATGATATTATCCTCTAGAGCGCTGCGCTCACGAGCTCCAATCCTACCGAACTGAGAAATCCCGGGAAAAGGTCAAAATCGTTGCTCGCGTGCTTCACCGCCAGTTCTCGACCTTACACCTTGTTATGCGCACAAACTCGGGCTGAAGATGTACCATGTTTGTCACCGAACCACATTGGGGAAGAAGACTAATGGCACTAAACGCATATCTGAGAATGGAAGGCGAGGCACAAGGCGAAATAAAAGGCTCTGCAACAGGGCATGGACGGGAAGACTCGATCATGGTGATTTCTGTTAACCATGAATTGGTCGTTCCCAGAGATCCCACTTCTGGCCAGCCGACCGGTAAACGCCAGCATAAACCTTTCCTTATCACCAAGGAGGTGGATAAGTCGAGCCCATTAATCTACAAGATGTGTGTGGACAACGAGAACATCGTAAATTGGGAGCTACAATTCTGGCAACCCTCTGCCACGGGCCAAGAAGTCCAACATTACACTGTGAAACTCGTCGATGCTAAAGTCACAGACATACACTTCGAAATGCTGAATAACAAGTATCCGGAGAACATGCAACACAAAGAACGGGAACACGTGTCATTCCGTTACAAGAAAATCAGATGGGAGTGGGTAGATGGTGGAATAACATCTGAAGACGAGTGGTAAGGTCCCTGTCCTATTTCTTAGCCTTTTCAAGTATCAGTACGGCATCGATTATCTATGAATCTGCCACTCTCGGCGCCACTGGATACGATACAGGTCTTAACATTGTTAAGCAGTTACTTGCTTCTCGATTATGCATATCAAATTCGGTACTACCAACATCTCACCCATTTGGGTGAAGGCATTTCTACATTCAACCCAGTAGACTGTTGCTGATGCCTCTATACGACACAAAATGTTCTGCTCTTGAACCGCCGGACCACACAATCGACAGGTGGTACCGTTGGTTAAAGAACAGCGGGCATACTGGTTCCCTACAAGAGAGGGAGCAGGCTTATCTTGAATCGAAGGGGAACGATAACTGACCAGATTACCT
>CAMYOI010000664.1:0-2499 GCA_947259955.1 uncultured Gammaproteobacteria bacterium | reverse complement strand
CGGGCAACTACAAGCTTTGGTGCCTGGTATATCCAGAAGTATCTAGGGGTGAAGGGTAGGATAGCAGCTTGAGCTGAGAGGCGATCAGGCAAATGTGTTTCTTAGGTCATCCTTCGCTCAAAGTGGCGACGTTCCCCTTTACGCCTATCCACACCTAGCCAAGGCAACCTGATTCTACGCCTTTCATTTGAACGGCGATCTGAAACCATATAATGATGCGATGCGTATTGATCATTAATTCGGTAATCATCCGTGTTGTGGTGATCCCGATAGCATTCAGCGTAATCGCGTCGGAGTTGATCAATAGTTTTAGCGGAATTGAACAAAGGATATTCCGGGGCAATTTCACGCCCCATCTCTCGAACCCGTTGCCATGACGCCTCATTCATGTCTGGTTCAAACAGCAGACGAATTGCCTCGCTGATTACCTCCTCTTTATCGCCTAGCGCATGGAGTAGTGAATACAATCTGATATCACATGATGCATCTTCTATCACCATTGGGCACTCCTGATGTCTAGACTTCCTCTCTTTCAGACGTAGGATTCCATGAAGTTCAATAGATTAAGTGATGTCAAATAAATTTTCCGTGATTATTGTCACAACGAATAAATTGAGCCCATATCGTTCGTAACCAAGCGTCATTACAGTTTGATTGCGCACTCGAGTCACTCATCGATTGTAAAAAATACTTGGCGTTTGGTGGGAAAAAGCACAGTTAAACCGTCATGAAAAAAGCCATCCTATGATACAGATCATCAGTCGCCACAGGCCAGGAATTTCAAAATGACAAAACCCAAGCGAATTGTTATCTGCACTGACGGTACCTGGAACAAGCCGGATCAGAAACATCAGGGAAGACGGGTGCCCTCGAATGGCCGGTGTTTGGCGTGAAGCAGCCGATTTAAAAAAAGACGCCTAATCGACCGGAGATTGTAGAGTCGAGATGTGGCGCGGTGGTGTTAGGCCCAGCCTGCTGTTGCCGCCTCTTTCGTCTGGCGGTGCCTCAATAGCTGAGCCATGACTCCGTTTCCACATCCCGCTCATCAAACCGGACAGGCCGATTTCCGGCATCCGGCTTTCGGACAAAACCTCACGCCTTCACCCACGACACGTCACACCCCAAGCGCGTCAGACGAACGAGACCCAGGGTCTCGTAGAGATACGAGTCGGGATAGCCCTTGTATCCGCAACGTCTGACTTTGTGCTTGCGGCGCAACCACCGGCGCAACCGCATCGTAGTGTAGCTGTCGAGCGCACGATAGGCGCGACTGACGGTGCCTACTTGAAAGTAGTTCGCCCAGCCGCGCAGCATGCGGTTCAACTTGCACACCAACGCTGTGGTCTCTTGCCAACACATCGCGTTGGCAGTCAGCGCATGAATCTGTCTTACCACGCGCTTGATACTCTGCTTCGACGGCCGGTAACCCATACGGGCTTTGCCGGTGCGTGCCGAGTACATCCGCCCAAACGTATAACCCAGGAAGTCGAACTCCTCTTCCGGTACCCTGCAGACTCGTGTCTTCTCCTCGTTGACCGTGAGTTGCAGCTTCCCCATGATCCAGCGCATCCACAGCAGGGCCTCGTCGGCCTTGCCCCGTCTGCACAGAATCACAAGATCATCCGCATAAATCACGATCTGGCTGCCAAGGCGCTGATCTAGTCCGAGCTTCTTCCATGCCAACACAAACCGGCGCATATACAAATTCGCCAGCAGCGGTGACATGGGTGAACCCTGCGGAATGCCTCGTCGTGTGTCCTTGGCCACCGTGGTCCGCTTCTTTCGTCCTCGTTCGTCGGTTTCTTCCACAGCGCATTCCAGCCACTGCTTGATCAGGTGCAATACCCGCCGGTCAACAACCCGGCGCGCCACCGATTTCAGCAATTCAGCATGCGGAATGCTCCCAAAATAGTCCGACAAATCCGCGTCCACAACCTCCGGATGGCCTCGAAACATCCGCTCTTCCACCTCCACCACCGCCTGTTGCGCACTGCGCTTCGGGCGATACGCATACAACTCCGATGGAAGATCAGCCTCAAAGATCGGCTCCAGTACCAGCATCGCCGCCGTCATGCATACCCGATCCCTAAGGGTCGAGATGCCCAGCGGCCTCAGCTTGCCATTGGCTTTGGGGATAAATACTCGTCTGATCGGGTCCGGTCGATAACTCTCCTTCCTGAGCGCAAGCGCCAGTTCACCTAACCACCGCTCCACCCCGTACTCTTCGACATCCGCAAAGTCCTGACCATCCACTCCCGGTGCGCCCTGGTTCGAGCGGCACTGGGCATACGCATGCGCCAGAATATCTTCCCGGTAGATCTTGTCGTACAGGGCGTAGAAACGGAAGCCAGGCTCTGCCTTCGCTTTCGCGTGTAACGCCTTCTGTAGTTTCTGAACACTCCTGGGAGTTGATAGGTTACCCAATCTCCTGTCCTTTCCTACTTATTGCGTTTGTCTTGAACCAAGGCCCCTTCCCTCCACCAGCATTACCCGGCTTCT
>CAMYOI010000663.1 GCA_947259955.1 uncultured Gammaproteobacteria bacterium | reverse complement strand
TTTGACACTGGTGTTACCCCTGAAGGACTTGAGCAAAACCTGAGGACCGCGGGTATTGATCCCAAATCCCTTGACGTATTAGTCCTATCGCACAACCATTCGGATCACATTGGGGGCATATCCTACATTCGAAGAACCAACCCGGATATTGTGGTGTATGGACCTCCAAGACAGGAAATTGACAATCGCCCGGTAACTCAACTTGAGGATATTGAACGGATCACGCCCAATCTTTATGTACTAAGCACCCATACTGACTCACCCACCCAAGGGATCAGCGATGAGCTATCGCTTGTGATGAGAACTGAAGATGGTCCTTATCTATTGACAGCATGTTCACACACTGGTGTCGCCAGAATAGTAAAGGAGGCTACCGAAATTACCGGAAGGCAAATCTTTCACTACACGGGAGGGTCGCGACTGAAGTTCAGGGGAACAGAAGATACGAAGCAAGTCGCCAACGAACTAAATGAACTGAACGTTTCTCAAGTCAGTCCAGGTCACTGCAGCGTAGATCACGTCGTGGATAAAACCCTAAATAAGCATTTCCATGGGCGGGTGTTGATGTCGGCGCAAGGGCGGAAAGTTGCCTTAACGCCACCTGGCCAAACTTAGTGTAAAAATGGAATTTCCATTGGCAGCCATTCGTCAACAATGGTGATGCATTGCGGTTGGAAGCATTATCCGACGCCGGTGTGATCCTTCAGCCCACATTAGCACCCCCTCTTTCTATACCACGTCAGCTTCCACTTTTGGCCGAAAGCGCCAGTACATTCTCGTCCAAATTTCTTACAAATACTCAACATTTGACGGTCCGGAATAAATCTCTTAACTGCCGGTGGATTTTACAGGGTGGAGAACATAATTTGCAGCGCTTTACAGACAGCAACCGACCCGTTGATGACGGCCTCGGCCTGATTAAGCTACGCACGCCCGCTGCGGACAGTCGCGACCTGATTACCGCGTGCGTACTCTATGCGATGATTTCATTTTGGGGAGTTTGATCCTCCTTCGGATATTGATCCATATCACTCCCTCCGCGTTCGCTATCTCTTAGACTAGCTGCCATGGAATTTCTCGTGCTCGTCGCTCTCATCCTTGCCATTGTGGCTCTTCGGAAAGCCAGCAAACTCAAGACCGACTTGCAGGCAATCAGGGAGGAGCTGAAGGACCTTCGAAGCAGAGCTATTTCTGCAGCCCGAACAGCCGGGCACGGCAGGATAACGGGCGACACGGAGGTAAACGAAGCCACGCCGACCACGAAAATTGAGTCTGAAAATCAGGTCGAATCTGAACCGCCTGAGCGATTAGGGACGGAGGGGCACTGGGGTCCCGTCACGCGTGAACCGTCATCTGTTCGACCATCACCCGCGGCATCGGTGTTGGAGGGCGAGCAAGCGGACGCCGCTCCTAGCCCCGCTCCGATGGAAACACCACCCGAACGTGAAAGCATTGAGCATGCGCTGACATCGCGCTGGATCGTGTGGCTCGGTGCAGTAGCCATTGCGCTGGCAGGTGTATTTCTGACCGCATACGCGATCGAACAGGGGTGGCTTGGTCCGACGACACGTATCGTCCTGGGGTGTCTGCTGGGTCTGGCACTGGCTGTGGGCGGTGAGTGGGTACGACGGCGGCCGTTTGAACGTACCATAGCGGCAGTGCGCGTCGATTACGTTCCCCAGGCCTTGAGCTCAGCCGGGGTGTTTGTTCTGTACGCCAGCATCTACGTGGGCTATGCCTACTACGAACTCTACCCCACCCTGGTAGCCTTCGTTCTGCTCGGTGCAGTGGCACTCGGTGCGGTTGCATTCTCCCTGTTGCAGGGTTGGTTCGTCGCATTTCTCGGTATTCTGGGGAGCTTTCTGACCCCCGCACTGACGCCGTCATCCGCCCCCTCTGCCTGGGCATTATTTCCCTATCTCATTGCCGTCTTAGCCGCCAGTGTTGCAGTAATGCGTTATATGGGATGGTGGTGGCTGGGCTTCTTCGGTCTCGCCGCAGCCACGTTGTGGAATTTGTTTTGGCTGGCGACAGCATATACCGCGACGGATGCACCGGCCGTTGGGTTATACATTCTGATGACAGGCGCGCTGTTCCAGGCCCTGCGTATCGGACTGAAAACATCGGACGTACCTGTCCGGTTCCCGGCGCAGGTGCGCCTTGCCACCACACCGGAACTGCATGGCTGGGCGGGCCTCCTGGCGGCGGCCTTAATGTTGTTCTGTTTCGTCCGCACGGATCACTACGGTGACATATCGTTGCTTACACTCGGGGTCTTCGCCGCGGGAACGGGTTTGCTGGCGCGCCGCGAGCCCGCGTTTGACCTGGCGCTGTTGATTTCAGCCTCGGTAACGCTGGGTTTGTTTATGACCTGGCACATGGGTTATCTCGGTGGCGCAGATTCCGTCCTGGTTGACCAGATCACCCGATACGATGCGCAACGGTCTCCGATTATCGAACCAACATTGCAACGTTTCAGTTCTGCCGCGGTGGCCTTTGGTGC
>CAMYOI010000662.1 GCA_947259955.1 uncultured Gammaproteobacteria bacterium | reverse complement strand
CGCGGCCTGGTCGTCTCGCCACCGAAAGTATAAGCGCTCATCCTGGTGAGTCCGCTTTCGTGCTGCTCGACAGTGGCTTGGATGCCTTCGTCGCGCGCGCGGTCCTCGCCGAAATCGCTGAGGTGAGCATCGACGCCCAGTACTATCTTTTTCACGCAGACACGACAGGGAAACTGTTTCTCCACCAGCTAGTGAAAGCCGCGGACCGTGGCGTGCGCGTCCGTCTTTTGCTGGACGACATGGATTTGGCCGGGCGAGATCTGGGCGGTGTCCTGATCGATAGCCACCCAAACATGGAGGTGCGAGTTTTCAATCCGTTCATCCGAAACTCCCATAGGACGTTGCAGCTGCTGACCCGTTTCGGCAAGGTGACGCGGCGTATGCACAATAAGTCGTTTACGGTCGACAATCAGGCGACGGTCGTCGGCGGTCGAAACATCGGCAACGAGTACTTCGAGGCGAATCCGGATCTGGAGTTCGCCGACCTCGACGTCCTGGCGATGGGCCCAATCGTGAGAGAGGTCTCAACGTCATTCGATGACTATTGGAACAGTGAGCTCTCTTATCCCCTGTCGGCGCTCGTAGATGATGACATCGACAAAGTGGAAGCGGCCCGCTTGGAATCGAATTTCGAAGCCGATATCTCTGGACAGCAAAGCGCCGAGTATCGGCAGGCGGTCCGCGATTCGACGCTGGCCAACAGTATGCGCGCTGGAACCGTCACCCTTTTCTGGGGTAACGCGGAGCTCGTTCATGACAGTCCCGAGAAGATCAGCGAGAGCCGGGATAGGACCGATCTTCATTTGGCCACACAACTGCGGCCGCATTTCGACAAGCTTGACCAGGAGCTCATCATCGTCTCACCCTACTTCGTGCCGGGGAGGCAAGGCATGGAGTGGCTGGCGTCGATTGCGGAACGTGGTGTGCGGGTGCGGATTCTTACCAATTCACTCGCCTCGACCGACGTTTCGGTCGTGCATGCAGGTTACTCGAAGTACCGAATTCCGCTCCTCCGCGCGGGCGTCGAGATTTACGAGGTAAACCACAAGCTGACGCCGGCCGAAAGACGCCAGAAGAAAGGGCCTTCGGGATCATCCAAGGCCAGCCTGCATGCGAAGTCTTTCGTGTTCGATCGCGAGGAAGTGTTCATCGGATCGCTCAATCTCGATCCTCGATCCGTGGTGGAGAACACGGAGCTCGGCATCGTAATCACCTCTCCGGAAATGGCAACCCTGATGGCAGAAGAGTTGGACGCGAATTTCGCGCGCGTCGCATTCAGATTAGAGCTGGCGAAAGACGACAGGGGCGTGGACCAGATCGTTTGGCATGGCAAGGTGGGTAACGACGACAAAACATATGTTGTCGACCCGTACACGAGCTTTTGGCGTCGTGCGGGCGTGGGATTCCTTGGCCTGTTCCCCATCGAATCCCAGCTGTGACTCACGCCGACATGTGTGCAGGTCTATGCGGAGAGGCCAAGGAACTCGAGCGTAGGGCTTTCCAGGTAGGGAAGGCTTCCAACGATGGCTGTGCGTTGCAGTCGCTGGATCTGCAGGACACCGCACTCACCCCCGCGGCTATCGCGCTGAGAGTTGGCCCCTTCAGAAGAAGCGGGCCATCTGGCGACGACTAGCACCCGCGGCACAAGGTTCCGCTTTCTGTCGGAAAACGATCTGTCGATCAAAAGCGGAACATTTTCGTTCAGATACCATCTCGGACAATATGTCCCGCTAATGGGAGAAGCGAAACCTCGCGGTGGAACATTCCCACGCGGCTTAGAGCCCCGCTTCTCGGAATAACGATCATTCGCCGACGTCCGCTGACCCTATGCCGCCCTTCGTACATCCATGCCAGGCACTCACCATTTTGATTATTGCGATTCCCGTGCCGGGCCAAACGACCCCGACTCAGAGGTCCTCTTTCAAATAGTCAAATAAGTCTGTGCCCAGTGCCGTCGATGTAGGCGAGATCCTTCAATCGGATCTATGGATGTATTCGGGGCCCTATTTCGTGGCCACCGGCGCGGATACCTTCTCTATTGAACCCAATGTGACATGAACTTTGTCCTTGCCCCAGGCCTCAGCTTTGAACTTCCTGGTGACATGAAAGCTCCCTAATTCTTTGCCTCCTTTGGGACAAACGTATTTTTGAAGACAAGTGACTTCGCACGCCTCTTTCCCGGACCCCTCCAACAAGCTGCCTGCTTTGAAGGCCGAACGGTGCATGTCCCAGAACAAGTTCTTGGACTTGGTCCGGTCGCCAACCGTAAGACAGTATTTCTTGGGACCGCATGGCTTGTATTCGGACAGGTTTCCCTGCGTCCCGCATGTGTTCTTCACGACACTGAGTTTCTCGTAGATACATGAGTTATAAACCTTTTTCGGGCCTACCTTCATGTACGAATCAAGCCCCAGCCAGGTTCGAAATCCCCTATCGAATATAGCTTGGCTAAATGGCGACCTGGCTTTTAGCGAGCCAATGACAACGGTCTCGGGGCACTTGGATTTTCT
>CAMYOI010000661.1 GCA_947259955.1 uncultured Gammaproteobacteria bacterium | reverse complement strand
GCCTGTCGCGGCGGACAACGCGTAGAATTCCTCCTTGCGTTCCATCAGATACTTTGCCAGCTCTTTTAGTGCGATCGCACGCTGGTGGAACGACATCCGACGCAGTGCGCCACCGCCGTGCCGTCTGCCGTATTCCAGCATTTCGGAAAAATCCAACCCCCGGCTGGATATCTCCGCGACGAAGTTACCGTTGATCGCATTGGTCAATATCGACGCAGGGCCGGTGCTTTTTACCCATTGTCCCTGGGCGTAGCTTTCAAGTCTCATTGACGCATCCCCTGAGAAAAATTTTGCTCATGGTGAATCGCGGCGGGGGCGCCGCTCCTACAACGGAAAACCTGAAACATAACCGTATTTTTGCAGGAGGCGCGCCTCGCGCCGATTTCGCCTGCAGTCGAACAGGTGCTCATGAAGAAGCACATTGCGGAACCATCAGATCGAGTTCGTGCAACACACCGGTCACAACCGTCTTCCAGCGGGACAGCAGCTCTTCGTTGCTGTGTTCACGCAAACCATATTTTTTGTAGGCGTCGAAGTGATCCGAGCCGGTCCGGCCGAAGCTTGCGACGACGCGTGGAAACCAGTAGTCCACGGACGCCTGCGCTCGCTCCGCACCACCGCGTGCGAGGGCCTCGCACAATCCGGCTTGACCCAGACTGGCGTGGCGCGCCTCGGCGGCAAGAATACCTGTCATTGCATCGGCAAGCGGCTGATAGGAACAGCGCGTCAGGTCATCCAGCTGGATGACCGACGCGTGACCCATCAGCGTATTCATCGTCACCGAATCGACCCATGTCATGATCGGATAGTGAAAGACGTTGAGTCGCATGTCGCCGTCCGGCCGCTTCGTACCGAGATCGATGCCGCGCTGCAGACGCTTTTCCCAGGGATGGAGGGTCGCGTAGCGATCGGTACGGGCACCGAAAGTCTCCATGATCCTGAGCACCTGCTCGGCGTGTCCCAGTTTCTCCGCGACGATACGAGCCGCAATTTGCCGCTGCCTCAATCCGGGGGCCATATTGATACAGTCGGCAAACCCCGAAGCGCCCGCCATCTCGGAATCGACGAACACCGCCATCAGCCGCATCAGTTCGCCGCGGTAGCGAGGCGAAGCGTTTTCGGGGGCATCGAGTTTGCCGCCGGCGGCGATATAGCGCAGCAGGCCTTCTTCGTTGCTCATTACGGGGTGGCTCGCATTACTGGTCGAAGTATTACAGGTCGAAATCGACGATGACCCTGTCTGTAACCGGGTAGCTCTGACAGGTCAGGATATAGCCGCGGTCGACCTCGTAGTCTTCCAGCGCGAAATTGACGTCCATATCGACCTCCCCATCCATCAGCATCGCCCGGCAGGTCGAACACACACCGGCCTTGCATGCGTAGGGCAGTTCCAGACCCTCCTCGAGCCCCGCTTCCAGGACAGTTTGCTGATTTTTCTCGAGTTCGAAAGATCGTGCCCGACCGTCGATCACCACCGTGGCGGCGCAGCGCGCAGCCCTCGATGCGGCCGGCGCCTTTGTCCTCTTGCGTTTTATTTGTCGAGCAGCATCGGTAGCGAACAGTTCGAACTTGATTCGGGTTCTGTCCATGCCGTGGTCCCGCAACGCTTTGGAGACCGCCAGCATCATATCCTGGGGGCCGCAGATAAACGCCGTATCGACCGTCTTGACATCAAGCCAGTGTCTGAATAAATGCGTGCATTTTTCCAGGTCGATGTGGCCGTCTAACAGTTCGATGTCCTGTTGTTCGCGGCTGAGGATATGAACCAGATTGAGCCTTTCCAGACACTGATTCTTAAGGTCTTCGAGCTCTTCGCGGAACATGATCGTGCTGGACGCGCGATTTCCATAAAACAGCGTAAATCGGCTGTGAGGCTCGGTGTAAAGTGTCGTTTTAAGGATACTCAATATCGGGGTTATCCCGCTCCCACACGCGAACCCCGCATAGTGCCTGTGGTTTTCCGCATCCAGAGGCACATGAAAACTGCCCGCCGGAGCCATGGCCTCGAGCTGACTTCCGACCTCGAGACGCTCGTTGGCCCAGGTCGAAAACACGCCCCCATCGACTTTCTTGATGCCCACGCGAAGCTCGGCATCCTGCGTCGCGGAGCAGATCGAATACGATCGGCGCACTTCGTCGCCATCGATGACCCTGCGGAAAGTCAGATACTGGCCCTGTTTGAAGCGAAACCCGGCTTTGAATTCGTCCGGCACCTCGAGGCTCAGCACCACCGCATTTCGGGTCTCGCGCCGCACCGCCGCGACGGTCAGGGGATAAAACGTTGGCATGGTTATGCGGCGGCGGTTACAGGCATTTGAAATAATCGAAGGGCTCGAGGCAGTCCCCGCAACGGTACTGCGCCTTGCATGGCGCCGAACCGAACTCGCTGATTTTTACGGTGGCCGTCGAGCCGCAGCGCGGGCACTCGATCACCGGCGGCGGACGATTCGAAGCCGCCGACCTGGCACTGGCGGCCGCCCGTTCGGCGGGTGGTGCGATGCCGTAATCACGCA